>NZ_JBLJAJ010000040.1:0-37167 GCF_047530005.1 Serratia sp. N21D137 | reverse complement strand
TAGAACCGCTCTTTCTGAGTCAGATGTTTTCCCTGCATGCAACAGGCTCTCCAGTAGGGCCAGAGCGGTGATTTTATCCGGGTCTGGCCAGTGGGTCACTTTGTTGCGTTTCGAGTGGGAATGGGGCGTTTGGCTGCTTTCTCCTGCGCCTCCTGCTCGGCCCGTAATCGTACCCTCTCCGCCCGGCGCGCCGCTTTTGCCGCTGCCCGCTCGGCTTTCGCTTGTTCTTCCATTGCCTGTTTTTTTACTTTCCAGGCTGGCGGCGGGCTGTCACTGGCATTCACCACCACCGTTTTTTTTCGCGTCACCACCGGGGGTGTATCCGCCCGGGGCGAGTTGTGCTCCGTGGAGGTTGCAGGTTTTTCCGATAGCACTTTACGGCGCAGTGTCAGTGTGGGACGACCCTGTTCTTTCATGTTGTTTCTCTTCGCATCGTTCAGTTCTGCTGATGCCGTTACTTTACCCTATCTTTCTGGTCGTTGCGTTACATCGCAATCAGTCCCAATACCGCCAGATGCACGGTGTAGAACAGCGGAAAAAATTCCCGGGGCCAGAAGCGAGCGACCAGACGACAGGAACGGCTCAGCACGGTCAGGGTGACGCCCGGTATCACTAACCCTGCTATCATCATCGCCGAACCGTCGCCGGCGTTCAGCGCCAGCATCACCAGCGCCAGACAGCACGCCAGTCCGGTGCGGGTGGTGCGCCTGGCCGTCATGCATACCCCACAGGCCAGTAACAGCATCATGATGCCGGCAAGGCCATAGCTGCCATCCGAAAAGGGAAGCCAGGCCAGAACCAGTCCCAGCGACAGCGGCCACACGCGGGGACCGTGCTGCTGCATCAGCGCCAGCGCCTGCCCGCTGACCGCAAAGGCAAACAGGATATTGCCCTCATACGGCTGCAGCCCGGCGAGTATCCAGCCGCCCTGTGCCACCACCGCCCACACCCACAACCGGTTCAGCGACGACTGACGGATGCGAGGATGGCGGGCCAGGTTCATCGCCCACACCAGGCCGAACAGCGGGAAAGCACCCCGTCCAAGCATCCGTAGCGCGTCGTTGTCGAGCCCGAACAGCAGGCTGGTGTGGTCGGCCACCATCAGTATCAGTGCCACGGTTTTTATCAGGTCGGTTTGCCCCGGCGTCCAGACCAGCAACCGTTGCAGCCAGTTGTCCGTGACCACCACCAGGGGAAAGAACACGTTATCCTCTGCCCGCATATCAGTCTCCGCTCAGTGTTTTTTCTCGATCGAGGTCACGCACCACCTCGCGCTCCATCTGTTGCAGGCGTTCACGTTGCACACTCTCGTGCACCACCTGTGCCACCGCGTCATCGCGGCTGCGCTCCTCATGATTGTCCAGCACCCTGACCGCGTCAGGGGTGGCTTCCTGCGTGCGTTCCAGTTCACGCGCCACTTCCCGTACCGGGTCTGTTCCTTCTCTGCCCTTATCACCGCCGCGCGCCATTTCCCGTACCGCCTGCGCGGCCCGTTCTTCCATTTCGCGGCGCTGCTGTTCGGCCTGCACCTGCTGCGCCACCACCTCCGGCGGCAGCTTTTCGCCATGCTGTGTGCCGGTGACCACATCGTTCGATACGCCATCCGCCCAGATCCGGCCCCCGGTGATGGCACCAGGGTTCCAGGGCCGCCCCTCGCTGCCAGGCAGACGCACCACCACGCCGCTGTGCGGATTTTCCCGCGCCAGCTTCAGCGCCGCCGGCATATCGGCCGCCAGCAATGACTCCCCGTTACGGCTCACCTGCAGGCCGGCAAAGGAGGCTTCCTCACTGCCCATCACGCGGCCTTCGTCCGTCAGCCCCCGCATTTCACCCTCACCGGGCATCAGCGAACTCAGCCAGATACCTGCCGGCTTACCGTTGCCGTCAAAGGCAGGCAAAGCCACATGGGGCTGCGGATATTTACGGCCAGGCGAGATGAAACGCGCCATCGAACCGTCCGGTGACAATCCGGCCTGGCGCAGCACTGCGCGTCCGGCTGCCACCTCTCCCAGCGGCTTTGCCGTGCCCATCAAACGCTCGGCATTACTGACTGCCCGGTCACCACGAGGCTCCAGAATGTCATGCGCCGTGCTGCGTGCGCGGGATTTTCCCATCGCCTCAACCCAGGCCGCACGGTTGTCGGTATACACCTGCGCATGCTGCTTCATACGGCTCAGCGCCACGTAGGCCGATTCAAAGCTCACCATGGCTTTTCGTGCTCCTTCAGTGCCCTGCAGGCCAATAGCAAACGGCTCACTGGCCCCCTGCGCCCCATGGGCAGTGACGGCGTAGGCCAGGTCGATATGCTGTTCTGCCCGCTCGGCAGCTGGATTAACTGTCCGGGTCTGGTGTCCGTCTGACAACGTGACCCTGTCACCGTCAATCTCGGATACTGTCCAGACGCTGTTGGCCACAAAACCCCGCTCATTGTCGCTTTTGGAGAATCGCATCCGGTCACCTGGCGACACCGTGAGGGTGTCAGGGCGATACAACGTCACCCCCTCCGTCGCAGCCTGGGTAGGCGACAGCGAGCGGGTGTTGCCCTGTTCATCTTTCAGGGTGACCAACTGCCCTTCCTTATCCAGGCTATCAATCCGATAGTAGGTGCTGTCCAGCAGCACCAGATTGTCGTGCGACGCCTGCCAGGTGGCCATTTTACGCAGCTCACCGTCACGCAGGTTGGCGGAGGTCAGTATCGGTAGTCGGGCCTCCTGCTCACCCAGCTCACCGGCCGCCTGACGAGCCTCATGTATCTGCGCGTTCAGCGCCCGCCGGTCGGCATTCAGGGTTGTCACCACGATGGTCTGTGCCTGCGCCTGCGGTGTGCGCCCGGTGTAGTCCCGCACGATGGCTTCATAGAGGGTGGCGGGTTGTGCGCCGGGCGTCAGGCTCCCATCGGCCAGACCTTTCTCGATGGCCTTCTCCTGCACGGCGCCAAATTCCACCACCGAACTCTCCGGCTGCCAGGCACCCGCCTGACGCGGCACCTGTGCGGGTGCCACCTGCTCAAGGGTGTTGAGGGCGCTGTCGATGTCCCGGTCAATCAAACTGTAGACCGCCGGTTTCAGGGCTGGGGTCTGGCGAACGATCTCCTGCATCACCGCGACGTCGATGGCGCTGCGTTTTTGCAGCAGACGGAACGGCTGGCCAGGGGCGATGGACTGCAACTGATCGGTGTCTCCACTGGACACCGCCCGTCCGCCGCCCCCGGCGATCAGGCCATAGGCCCGGGCCATATCGGCATTGCCGACCATCGAGCTTTCATCCACCAGGAACAGCACGTTGCGAAAATCCGGCTTTTCGCCGCCGCGCAGCTGCTGTTGCGTGTCGTGAATAAACGCAGCAAGCGTCTGCGACTCCGGCACGCCGGCATCGCGCATTTCGCTCACTGCTCGGTGGGTGGGTGCCACGCCAATGACGCGGGGCCGCTGCTCCTCCGGTAGTGTGCCGATAGCCGACATCACCGCCCGGAATTGGGTCGTTTTCCCCACCCCTGCGTAGCCCTGTACCAGGGTGAAACGGTCGGAGGACTCAAGGATCATCCGCGTTGCATTGCGTTGCCCGGATGTAAGCCCCTCCATCTGCGCCCCTGGCACACGGTGCATCAACGGCGCAACGGCATCCTTACCTTCCAGCACATGGCGGATAATGCTTTTCTCGGCGTTATAAGATGCACGGGCAACCAACAGTTGCAGGCCGTTCCCCGGTGAGACCGGTACCGACATCAGCGCCCCCTCCCGGGCTTGCTGGTCTATTTCCCGCTCAATCGCCGCCAGTCCCGGCCCTGTCGGCACTGCCTCGCTGGCCGCCGCCATCAGCTGAGGTTTTGTGAAGGCGAGGTTGCGACTTTCCAGCTCAGGGATGGCCAAATGAATGGCCTGCTGCGCCGGGGTGTGCAGCGCGTTTTTTTGGTGTGTGAGCGCATCTTCCAGTCGGTCATGCCCGGCGGCTTCCTTGATTTGTGCCGACACCACGCTGAAGGCCGACTGTCTGGCCAGTTTCTCCGTGGTTTTCGCTTCGGTTTGCGCCGAGTACAGCCGCACCTGCGGACCGCTCAGGGCCAGCTTGTTGAGGGTGGTGGTGTCCATCTCCCGCAGGCTCAGTGAGGCAAAGACCGTGGCGTTATCACTCACGCTGCGCCCGGGCGATCCCACCCAGCCTTGCCCGACTTTCGGTGCCGTAAACGGACTGTCTCCGGACGGCAGCGTTACCGTTCCCTTGCGACCGGGCAGGGTCACGGCTATGCCTTTATCATCAAAGCCGGTGACGGTCACGGTATCGCCACCCTTAAGCCGTGCGCCTGGTGTTTTGCCCAACACAGCCAATCGGTCCCCTTCCGACACCGGGATTTGCGTGGCACGAAGCAACGACCAGCTGCTGTCGAGCGACGCCAGCCGGATCACCTGACTTTCACCCTGCGCATTGCGCAATGTCAGGCTATTATTACGGGCGGTAACGCGGTCAATCACAAACCGTTCATGACGTCGCGCCTGAGCATCCCAACGCTCCATCACCATCCCATCGCGGTAGTGGTCGCGCACCTGCTGATGGCGACTGTCCAGCCACACCGGCTCCAGCGCGGTGATGGTGTGCTCTTTCTCGCCCAGCACGCGCTCTGCGCGCAGGGCATTACGCACCGCACCGGTGAGTGCCGCCTGTTCGCGGACACCGGTAGCCTGTGCCACGCTGTGTTCTCCCTCCCGTATACTGCGGGCAAAGTCTGTGGCTAACCGGTCATAACGCTGGCGCCGGTCAGGCTCGCTGATGACGTCCACCCGGGTTTTCTCCCCCTGCTGCCAGCTCAGCGTATTCACGCCCGTTTCTTTCATCACCGTCAGGGCGCTGCCGGTGCCACTGCGTTGCCCGCTGTCGGTCATCAATAGCTGCACGTTATGACGCAGGGCACCATCGAGCAGCGTCAGCGTCTCTTTGAGCGTCAGCTTTTCGGCCTGGTCGACAATCAGCGTGCTGCCCGGCAAAAAGGTCATCCCCTCCGTCAGTGCCCGCCGGTCGGTAATGTGCTCCCCGCCAAGGCGCTCATCCTGCGCAAGGCTGCGGGCCGAGCGGCGATCTGCCGCCACTATCTGCACCTCACGCCCCTGTTCGTGCGCCATCATGGCCAGCTCCGCTACCCGCTCACGCTGACCAGCGGCCCCCCCTTGACCGGCCACAATCGCCACCGGCAGACGGTCCTGCGCCAGCACGCTGACCGCGTCAGAGTAGGCTCGGGTTCGGGGCTGTGCTTTATCCGCAAAGGTATCAATCGGCCCGGCCCGCTGCAGGTCACGGCTCAGGGCCGCCACCGACAGTTCGTCGAGCACATGAATGTTTGAGGTGAACAGGCCTTTTTCTTTATCGAGCGGAATAAGCTGTTCGTTTTTAATCGCCGACTCAATGCCCTCGCGCGCCTGCGCCACCACCCCCGGCTGCGCGGGCAACTGACCGATTGTGGTGGCCAGCAGTTCAGAGTAAGTGAAGCGCGCCCGCCGGTCGCTCAGCATGCCGATGGCCAGGCCGACCGACGCACTGACGTCGACGGCCTCCACGGCCGGGGCCGGGATGTCACCCGCCTGCGCACGCTGGTCAGCGTCCTCGCGGTAGCCCCGGATATCGAAGCCGGTGGCTTTCAGTGTGTGCATCCACTCGCTCATCCGTTGCTCTGGATCGACCTTTTCTTTCGGGCGCCGCGTATCCAACGCGGCCATGTCGCGTGATTTTAGCGATGCATCTTCCCCTACGGCCTCCTTAATCGCCTGAGTGCGACTGGAGAATTCGACGACCGGTACGTCTTTCAGCTCCCACATACCGTGCTTCCCCACGACCTCCGTCTCGTAGCCCAGCGCCGTGACATCCTGATGCAATGTGGCGCGGTAAATTTTGCCGAAGGCTATCTGGTTCGCGTACACGTTTTCGATGAAGCCGGTTTTGCCGACCTTATCGCTGCTGAGCGTGCGCCAATCATCACCGTGCCGGGTGAGGTTGGCCACCACGGCATGGGTGTGCAACAGCGGCTCCTGGTCACGGCTGGTATCGTGGTTAAACAGCGCCATCACCAGATTGCCGGTCAACTCGGTCTGACTTTTACCGTCAGTCATCACCCGCGTCGAGGCCAGTGCCTCCACCTGCTTCACAGCGGTATCCACCGCGTGGTTGTGTGCGTCAATCAGCCGCGTGTCGCCGCCGAGCATGGCCATCACTGAGATACTTTTGGGGGCAGAGAAGGTCAGGTCATAGCCAGGGCGGTGCTTGTTGGCACCCTCCTGCATACGACTGAGATCACTTCCGCCCGGCAGGCGACCTTCCAGCAGTTGGGTGAAGATTTTCTGGTCCACCTCGCCTTTAAGCCCCAGCTCAGCAGCCCCCTCGCCCGCCCAACGTTCTCCCATACTGCCAATGACGTAGTAGTTGTCCTTGTCGGTGTAGTAATTGCCGGCGCTGCCGGCCGATTTAACTCTCCACAAACTTAGCATCAGAGGTTGTCTCCCGGTTCGAGGTCTTTTTCAGGCGAACGATGCACATTGATGCTCACCTCTTCACGGCGCTGCATATCCTTCCCTGACAGCCTATCTTGCTCAGCCTGCCAGGCTTCAAAGGCATCCCAGTCCACCACTTCGCCGCTGACATCAATACCGGGTGGCAGCTTTTCAGCGTCTTCGGCTTTGGTGGCCAGCTCTTGTTCGGTACCGCCAACGCCCACCGCTGCTTCCGATGAGCCAGATTTAGCCGCAGGTGCGCCACTCGTCGCGGGGCGCACCACGGGCGCAGCAGGGACAACCGGCGTGACAGGGGCGTCCACAGGCGCGGGGAGTACGCTGGCAACCACTGGTGTTTCTACTTCTTCAGCTGCTGCAACCGGTGTATCCGGCGTAAACAGCACCGCCAGACTGCGAGATTCGTCTTCGCGTGCGGCCAGGGCGAGGTTCAGGCGCGCATCCGCCTGCTCATCCAGGGTGCGCGGGATGAATTCGGGTGCGACCTTCGGTCGTGCCTGGTACTTCAGGACCATCTTCACTGCCGGATAAGGTCCCGGTAGCGTGACATAACAGGAGAGGTCTGGCAGCGTCTGGATGTCGGAGTAGCTAACCAGCGTCACCCGCTCCATGTCCTTGCCTACCGACGTCCCGTCACGCACCGGGTCTACCCCGTAGGAATACTGCTCGGAGGCTTTGAGGATTTCTTTCTCGCCAATCTCCCCAGCAGCGAATTCGGCAATTTTGCGCGTCGGCGAACGGAAGAATACGCGGGTGTTCATGACGTCAAACAGCGTGGCGGCGCCTTTATCGCCGTAGATGTCCTCAAGCTGCGCGTAGGACTGAATACCGAACACATAGCAACCACCAAACTTACGGGCTTCCGGCAGTATTTCTACCAGGTCCGGCAGCTTGTGCAGGGTGGGCAGTTCGTCGCCAAACACCCATACCCGGCGATCCCGGTTCTCACCCATCCCGAGCAGCCCTCGGATGGCGATGGATAGCCACATCGAAATGACCGGCTTGAGAGACGCATGGGTGTCGGCGTTGGATGAGATGAACAGCCAGCCGTTTTTCCCGTCTTCCCGCACCCCGCGCATCCAGTCACGGATGGTAAACGGCTCGCCGTTACCCTCAATACCCTGCAGATAGCGAATGGCTTTGACGTAGTTGGTCAGCACCGCCCGAATAGAGATGGCGGTCTTCTCGATTTTCTCTTCCACCAGGTTGGCTGCCGGCGAGTTTTTAAGATAGGCACGCAGCTTTTCGATTTTAATCGACAGTAATGTATCGACCAGTTTGCTGTAGCTGCGGTCTTTGTCATTACGCATCAAATACGCCGCCTCGGCAAAAATGGTACGCCCGGACCCCTGCCAGAAGGGGTCTTCTTTGGTCCCCATAGGGATGAGCGTGTTGGAGATGTTGTCAAAATCCGGCTGGGTCAGACACTCACGCCATAAATCCCAGGCCGCACAGCGGGCATCGAGCGGGTTGAGAATTTTATCGGTGGCAGGATCGTAATAGCTTTTAACGAATTCGCAGGAACGATCGTAGACAATCACCATGTCGCCACGTTTACGGGCATAATTCATCAGGCGACGTATCGCCTCGGACTTCCCGGAACCGACCGTGCCGTGCAGACAGAAGTTCTGGATTTCGGAGTTCTTGATGAGCGGCAGGTCGCCAATTTTAATGTCGGACGCCATACCGTCGCGTTTAAGCATCTTCGCCACGCGTTTCGGGTCATCGGTCAGCTCACGTCCCCCGGTGACCTCATCCTCACTCTGTTGCTTACCCTGATGGCCCAGCACCCAGGTGGTGACGAAGAACGCCACCACGCAGACCACGGCAGCGATGATGGCAGCCAACAGAAACGTCGCCCAGACCTGCTCGGCACACCAGATAAGGTATTTATCCTGCAATACCTGCAGCGCGTTGTACTTAAGCTCTTTCTCGTAATAGCGCACGGTATAGACTGGCTGGGATTTAACTATATCGCGCATCGGCGACAGCGTCTGGCACCAGTAATACAGCATGCCATTAACAAACGTCTGCCAGGACAGTTTTACCCAGAAGGTCAACGCGACAATGATGGCAAACAAAATAACGAGGCAATAAATAATAATATTGGCAATCTGGCTGAACATACGGATGCGCATGCTCGCAATCTGACCACCCTGGGTCATATCCTTGGCATTAAAACTCATGATATCCGTCCGGTATAAAAGAGAGGATTAAACGAAAAAGAGAATTGGTTTCAGCGCTGATAACTATTTCTTCCGCTGCGATTGCCTATTCCGCCCAAACCGTTCGCACATTTAATTCGACCACGGGTTCCAGCTTCGCCGGCAACACTTCACGGCTGCACAAAGGATTTGCACAGTCGTTCTGCGTTTACGGTTAAAGGCGGGGAGTCAGTTAGGCAATTGGGTCGTCAGCAGAGCAGCGGACGAATTGCCTGCTGGGGAACTCAGTCGCCCCAGCAGGCAGGGTGCAATTATTGTGCTTTAACGGCTTTCACGATCTCGGTGAATGCAGAAAGTTTATAACGGGAGACGTCTGCATTAAAAAAGAATACAAAACCACCGGTAATAAACATTAGAGGCATTAAATAGCCAAAAGAATCACGAATACCGAAAGCACCAAATAAAGCCAAAGCAAACACAGTTAACATGTACACTGTAGAATACTTGACCACCTTACGTTGAATCAACATCATTACAATTGACTTCTCCCTAAAATGCCTTGGCACTGCATAGACCATACCCAATCCATTTGTAATCCCAAACGCAATGATAAAACCAATAAATGTACTAAAACCCACGGCACTAGCCACTTCTGATAAAATTACGTCGCTTAATGAGAACGCCAACAGGGGACAAATAAACAACCACAGTAGGATTAATACTCCGGGTTTTGCACATTCCCACATGCTAGGAACAACTAGTGAGTCACTGGCCATAATCGCCTTCAGTTCTTCTATTTCCTGCCGGATGATCTTTTGCGTTAGCATTACTGACCTCACTTTTTCTTATTAAACTGATCCTGTGCTTCCCTCGCCCGTTCCATGAGTTCTCCCTTCGAAGATGCCCCCGGAATACTTGTCTGCTTGTCTTTCTCGTCAGTATATTTTTTATTCTGTGTTGCTCGCATTTCAGAGTGATTTTCTTTCAGGCTGTCATGCCGGTCGCTGATTTCACTCGACTGCCCCTCTATCTTATGACGAGTTTCCGCCTGCGCGTTTTGATTACCGCTAATCATTGTGTCCACTTTATCACCAACGTTATTAGCGATGCCAGCATTGGTCGTATGGCGGTCTATTTGTTGGCTATTGCTCGCAAAATCAGCCCGTACCGCATCCGTATTGCCACCGCCAGAGACCGTCCCCATTCCGCTGCCCAGTGCAGTTTTTCCGCTGGTATAGTGCGCGTCAACGCCCGGTGCCACCTGCTCATTCACAAACTCCCGTGCCAGCGCCGAACGCTGCGCCGCCACTTCCGGTGAACTGGTGTTGGTCAGGATCGCTTCGGCATTATCCGGGGCGCGTTTCGCCACAAAGTTGGCGAACTGCTGAGTCAGGTTTTCGCTCATCTGCCCGGACATCGTCTCAGTACGCGAGGCCATCTCCGCATATTCCTGACTGCGAGTGTGTGCATCGCTGTACTGGGTGTAGCTACTTTTCGCGCTGCTGAGCGAGGCCGCCAGTTGGTCTACCCGTGAATCGGCATTGTTCTGGCTGTGGCTACCGGATTCGCTGGTTTTCTGGCTGGTAAAATAGTCCATACCCTCTTTGAAGTCCGACGCCGCCTGGGCGCTGGCATCGTGGCGGGCATCCTGACTGGCCCGGGTTCCTGAACTGGCGGAGTGACTATCGTGATCTACCCCGTCTCGACTAACCTTTCCACTTACTGCTGTTTCCACTGTCGCACCAGTACCAAGTATCTTAACTCCCATACTGCCTTTACCTGTGATTGAGGCGTTCAGTCCTGCTGTATAATTTACCGACCGTTGAGCCAGTTCCTGCGTGGCCTGGTCTTCGCTGATGTTATTGGCTTTGGCGTAGCTTTCTACTGCGCTGCGCATTTTGCCGGCCATCATGGTTGATTGCCCGCCCTGCGAACTGTCTGCACCCTGGGTGGTCGTGCTGCTGTTACCGCGCTGACCGGCAAATTGCTGCAGGGAGTTCCAGGCACTGCTGATACTGCTGTTAAACCCGCTCATTGCCGTCTGCGCCTGAGACTCAGACTCCCGGGACATCTGCTGCTGCGCACTCGCAATCTGGCGCGACACGTTGATATCCACCGGCAGTTTTGACATGGCCCCGGAGCTGTCCACCACCGTATCACCGCCACGGGTGCGGGTGGTCATTGCACCATTCCCCAACTGATGGCTCATCTGCCCAAACACCGTCGAGCTGTTGGTGTTCCAGTTGAAGCCGCTGACGTTCTCGGTCTGCATATTGGCGTAGGAGTAGTTACCGTCGACCGCACCGGACGCTGCCGTGGCTGCCGGGCTGATGGCTGAGGACGCCAGATGGCTGTACAGGCTCGAGAAGCCCGCCCCGAGTCCCTTGAGCATGCCCCACGCCAGCGGCGGGATGAGCATCGACAGATAACCGGCCGTGGTGGCGAGATCGGAATATTTAATCTGCACCTGTGAGAGTTCAGACAGCACCACCGGCGAGCCGTTAGCTTTGGCGTAAAACGTCATGCAACTGTTCAGGATGGCATACAACAGCGGCCAACTCTGCACCCACATGATGGCCAGTACGTAGCCCTTGAGCACGTTCAGCGTCACGGCATTGAACATCCCGCCTAAAATCATCAGCGGGAACAGCCCAATCGTCAGCCCCACAATCAGCGTTTGCGACATCGGCAGGGAGCGCAACGCCACTTGTCCGACGGTGGCATGCGCCAGCCGTTGTTTTTCCATTGACGAGGTGGTGGAAATATTGAGCAGGCTCGCAGTGTCGCCGTTACGGGCTGCGTAGCTCATGATGCCGTTGCGCACCGCGTTCATGGTGACGTTCTGACGCATAATCTGCGCGGCCCCCTGTCCAGCGCCGTAGAAATAGCTGTAGCTGTCGCCCACCATCTGGCTAAACAACGCATCCGGGTTCGGGCGGCCACCAAATGCCTGACGTACATAGTAGCTCCAGGTCTTGCCGCCGGTCTGCGTATCGAGCGCCAGCTTCGGTTTGATAACCGCTGCCGCTTCCTCGCAGGTCATGAACTGATTTTTATCGTTGAACACACCGCGCAGCGGGCTGGGCCGTGAGAAAATCAGCGTGTAGGGATCGGGGCTGTTCATCAGGTCTTCCATGCTGTATTTCCCGTTCAGGAAAATATCACCCATCACGCAGTTCTGGACGTAGTCGGTAAACAGCGTGGTGATTTCCGGGTTCTGCGACAGAAAGTCGGTACTGCGCGACACCAGATTCGCCCCAAAAATCATCCCGGTCTTGCTGTAGGTGACGCTGTCGGGCTGCGAAAACACCATTTCGTAGCCCTGTACCAGGGCATAGCCGATTTTGGTGGTCAGTGAGGCGGGCAACGCCAGCCCCACCGGCACGTTGTCCACCTGATAAACCCGTGTCAGGTCGCTGTTGTCGATGATCTGCACTGGCGTGCGCACCCCGACCAGCAGGGATATCAGTACCATCACCCCAGCCCAGCCCAGCATATCCATCACGCTGTGGCGGCGTATCCAGTTCACCGCGACCAAGAGCACTGAAAAAGCGATCACCATACGCTGTATCGTCGCCCAACTGTCGCCGTTCATGAAGGTCACGATGGCATTGAGGGTCGCCCGCAGCCAATCGCCGCCGGCAATGACATAGATTTCCTGCATCAGCGCGCCCCCCCGAAGTGGTAATTATTCTGATAGCGTTGCAGCATGCGTGCCGAAACCTGCTGACGCATGTAGCTCATCTGCCGATCCACAACCAGCAGTGCATCCTGCTGGACCTGCACCTGCGCCTGGAATGACGCTATCTGGCGGGTCGCTTCGTTGAGGTTGTTGTTGATGCTCTCAATCACTGCCTGGTCATAATTCCCCGTAGCCACCATCGCCCGAGCCTGTTGAACCAGTTCCTGAATGTACTGCAGCAGGATGTCGTAACCGATGTAATCGGTCAGCTGATACACCAGGCTGTTCGATACCCCCAGCATTTGCGGGTCGACCAGGTATTTAAATACCGGAATGGTGGTACTGGTGATGAAGCCCTTCTCTTTTTCGGTGAGCTTCTCATCGGTCACGGCCTTGTTCTGAATGCCGGCGAGGATGTCTTTAATCTGATTTTTGAGCGCGTTTTTCTGGCTGATGGTAACCGTCGAATCCGCCACCACCTTCAGGCATTTATCGCTGTCGTTGCAGTGGTACACCCGCGCCGTGCCGCCTTCCATCATGGCGCGTATCAGGTCACGGTCTGTGGTTCTGGCGGGCAGCGGGGTGATGTTGCCGTTTTCGTCAAACACCATCGTGCCGGTCAGAGTCATGATGAACTCTTTCAGTTCCTTGTTGCCGTCAAACATCCGGTTTTTACCGAGCGCACTCCAGATAACGTTGATGTTTTTGGTAATACGTTCTTTATCTTTATCGCTCGCTTTATCACGAACCTTGTCCAGGCTGCCGCCCACGGTACAGCCCTGCCGTGAGGCCGCCCAGTCGGCAAACATGTTGCTCTCTCCGGAAATGTCCTGGCAGACCTTTTGCTGGGAAACCTGCGTGCGCGGGAACAACCCACCGACAATGCCCTGCGCGGCCTGACAGGAGCTGAGGTTCATGCTGTTAACGTCGCTGGCCATTTTCTGCAGAAAATCTTTGGCGGTTTTGATTTCCGGTACCGTGGTCTGCAGGGCGAGGTCAAAGAAGTACCCGGCCGAATTGGACATGATCTGTTTGGCGAACCGCTGCAGCTGCTCGCTATTGATGAAGCTGAACGAGCCCAGGTAGGCATCGATACCGCCGCACCCGGCGTTAATGTCCGGCAGGGTCATCGAGACCAGCTGGATGGTTTTCACCTGGGTGCGTGCATACATCGACCCGCCGGAGGCGTAACCTGCCGCCTGCCCTTGCCAGACCTGGGGCTGACTGGTGTTGGAATCAAATCCGAGTTTGTTAAAAAATTGATTCATATCGCTGTTCACATCGGCTGCAGCCGTCACCGACAACGTCAGCAGTGCCGCACACAGGGCGGCCCGTGGGGTTTTCATCATAGCGCGCGCCCTCCCTGACGCATCTGCAACACGGTATCGAGACGAGCCATAAAGCCCTGCTCGTCAGTGGCCCCCTGCAACAGCGGCAACGCTTCCAGGGTGTTCACGTTAACCAGAAACGTGGTGGGGGTAGCGACCGGCAGGTTGGGGAAGAATGTCCGCATAACATCTGCCGGCACCGGTAAGGCTTCGGGGTACGCTTCGTCGCCGTGCCCATCAATGGTGTAGGCCATCACGCCAAACCCCACGCGTTCAGACAGCGACTTCAACACCGGGTCGAATTTGTGGCAATACGGGCAACTCCCCTGCATAAACAGCACCACCTTCCATTCTGCCAGGTTGGCCTGCTGCCCGTTGCTCAGCCGGAACCAGACCGGTTGACGGGAAGGGGCAGCGATGACCGCCGTTGGGGCAGGTGCTGGGGTTTCTGTTTTGGTTTCGGGTGCGGCCGCCCCAAGCCCTTTTGGACTCCATAACGATTGAAGTTCGTCCATCGTGCTTGCCTGAATGCCCGGAGGGCAGACACACAGTACGGTCAGCAGTAACAGTGGTTTAACCTTCATGGTGTTCAGCTCCTGTTGCCGGCCTACGGTCGGCGGCGTCCTGCTCTGCCGCCCGTGCCCGGGCAATCCAGACATTGAGGATGCGGTAGCCTCCCCACAGGGTGAGCGACACCCCGATAATCTGCGCCAGCAAAATGGCCATTGATGGATTGGGGCGGATCAGGCGGGAAACAATGTGAAACCAGACGCCCAGTGTCAGTATCCACAGCCCGACGTTGTCAAACTCAGGCAGACGAAAGCGGAATTTACGCATACAGACTCTCCGAAAACTAAAAGTTGGGGGCAAAATCGGTGGAAACGTACAGGAACTGTTTGGCCAGATCGTCCTGACTGATAAACCCGTAGGACACGGGCTTCACGGTGCCGCTTTTCGGGTCAGCCAGCATCAGCGCCGGGAAGTGACGAATACCCAGACGCTCGGCCTGGCCAGCGTCAACGCGGCTGTCGGGCAACAGCGGATTGATGATGCCGTCCACGGACACAGGAATAACACTCAGGTGATAGGTTTCGCGGAAGTTCTTGATCACCTGCGCCAGCTGTCCGTCGATGGGATCTTGCCCCCGGTAGAAGAACATCACCCCGTAATGCTGAGCCAGTGCTTCGATGGCCCGGCGCTGATCGGCAAAATCTGCCGCCAGTTGGTTGCGCACGGTGCCGTTGTAGTGGCTGTGCTGCAGGTTGTAGTCCAGTTCCGGGTGCGCCAGCATGGCTTTTTTGGCGCTCATCGAGAACAATCCGGCCTGCTGCGCCCAGTAATTCTGCAACCGGAAATAGCGGGTGAAGTTTTCCACGCCCGGGTACAGGATGGCTTCATACATCGCCCGTTTCGTGGCCTGTTGCAGCGTGGCCAGTTTTTCCATGATGTCCGGTTGTGCGGGCGGTGCTGTGGCCGTGGGCGGTTCTTCCGTTTTCCGCTTCAGGCTTTCGTTGTACCACTGCCAGCCGGCATCCTTCGCCAGCGCCGGCAGGCTGAGCAGCAGCGCGGCCGCCGTCACGGAGAGTCGTTTTTTCATATGGCCGCCTTACTTACTCTGCAACTGAGTGGCTATCTGCTCACGGACACGTTCCGTCAGCGCGTTGTTGTCGGGGATGTTCTGGTTGTTTTGTAAATCTTCAAAGAAGTTAGAGAAGTCGAGATTGTCGAATTTAATCTGCTGGAGTTCGGTCTGGGTGATACCCCGGCAGTCCGGGCTTTTGGCAGCCCCGAAGCCGATGCGCAACTGGCCATTACGTCCCTGCTGCTGAACAATCTGGGCCAGTTTTGAATCGAACTGGCAGTAACCGCGTTTTTTCTCCAGACACACACCCAACACCTTTTTCGAGCAGAACTCCCCGACGCTGACGGTGAGTTGCTTCTCTTTGGCTTTGCCCAGCGCTTTCTCTTCGGTGCTACAGTTGGCAATTCCGATATCCTGCCCCCAGCCCGAGTCCTTGCAGCAGTCGCTGAAGCCGACCGCAAACTTTTTACAGAACTTAGCGCTGCCGGTGAAAGCCCGAACATCCACGCCATTGAGGTCTGCCACGTCTTTCCCCGCCGCCGCGAGGGCCGCCAGCGCCGACACCACCGGCGCGAAATCATTATTTTTTCCCTTCTGAGCACGCTCACATTCACCATCGAGACAGAAGCTCTCGCCGCCACAAATCATGACAGTCCCGGAAGTACGGGTTTCACAGGAATAGGTTGCGAATTCATGCAGGCAACCACTACCGTCTTCTGCGCTAAAAGCACATTGCCGAGAGGCCAGCGTACAGGCGGGATTATCAATATACTTTTTGCAAGTTCCGGCATCTGCCGCCTGAGTCATATAGGTGTCTTTGTACATCCAGCAAGACTGCGTGAATGAATAGGGCTTGTTGGCCACGATCACGGTGCGCGTCTCACCCGGTTTAATGCATTCAGATTTACTGAGCTTTCCTTCCTCTTTACTGAAAGGACAATATTCAGACCACACCACTTCGGGGTAAGCGACGACGACGTCAATTTCAAACGTTAGTGTTATAGATATAGGAAAACTGCTGGCAACACCCCATGCGAAATGTGACTGTTTCTGGACATCAAAAGATTGCCCGGCGCCAACCCACATGTCGACATTAAACGCCGAATTAACACTACTGAACCCATCATTATACCGAACAGTACAGCTGCCATTTTTTCCACCTGAACATTGCTCACTGTAATTTGGCAACTTATCAATTTTTACCGGCAAACTCTGCCCCATGATGGTGAAGCTTTCCTTCATAGCCTTTTCACACTTACCGCTCCATGTGTTGTTGCAATCACTGGTGTAGGGGATTGGCATGTTGGTCGCATTGACTGCCACCCTCAACAATCTTCCATTTTCAGGGATCACCAGCTTACCGCTCCAAGCAGTACCGCTGCTAACTGTGAGGGTTACCGGTACTGTGACCTCTTTCTGCTGTTTTTCTGTCGTCACATTTTCTTTAATGCTGGCTTCGCGCGTGCAGGCTTGTTCAACCAATAAATCACGCTCACAGGTGTAATTGGTGAACTCACTCCGATTTATATTCTGTGTTTCACACTGTGTCTGCCCTGTTTTGCCAATGATGGTATCTGCGCGAGACTGAACATCCTGACTTGCCTGGATAAACGGAGCATCAGGTGAGATGGGCTCTTTCGGGTTATTAATGAAAGAGTCTGTCACCGCCTGAGTAGCATCGTTTGTTGTCCACTCCTGCGTCCCGTCAGCTTTCATGGCACCGTCGCCGGTAGCTGTCACGCCACCGTAGTAATTTTTCTCGCCGGGGGAATCGGTGTAATTCGGGATACTGTCGCCCGGATTGAAGTTGTTCAGGCTGCTGTCGCCCTTGCCCTTTATCTCACGGGCAAAATCGGCACCGGCTTTATACTGCGCATCGGCATCGGTTTGTGCGTTCGCGTTGGCCATCCCCGCCATGAGGAGCAAGGCCACAGAAACCAGGCACACGCGGTTCATTTCTTCGCTCCTTCTTCAAGCAGGCGGCGGGCTTCATCCCGGCAATCGCCCTTCTCCACCACTTTTTCCAGCGCCTGCTTGAGCCGCAGGTTGCCCCGGATAACATCGTGCCCCACCGAACAAAACACCACGAGCGACGGCACGCTGGTGATACCGAACTCGCGGTAGCGGGTGGGGTCAATCGCCACCCCGTCGGTGCTGCCGTCTTTGACCAGCGCCATGATGGCGTCAGCCGTGGTTTTCATGTCGTTTTGCACCATCCCCCTGAGCGTCGCCGGAATACCGAAACGGCGGGCTTCCGACAGCATGCGTTTAAGGCCGGTTTCGGGAATGGAGAACGACACGAAGTACAGCGCCCCCTGCGCCGGTTTATCGGATTGACCGTCCATCTGTTCTTGTTTCAGGCTATCGATAAACTGCCGGTCTCCCCCGGACAGGGGGTTCTGACGTACCTGCTGTTCCAGCATCTGGCGCAGCGGCGCATTGTCCTGCTGGCGCAGCTGATTACTCAGATTTTCCTGCTGGCGCAGGAACTCTCGGTTGTCGTCGTGTATCCCGGTGGCCAGCGCAGAGGTGCAGTAGGCCGACAGCCATATCGCTGCCGCCAGTCGGTGTAGGGTATTCATCAGAAGATCCTTTCTCAGAGGAAGACGCAGTTACGTTTGCGCCACAACAGGTAGCCGTAGTTTTTTCGCGTTGATGGGAGATTGTGTCCCACTTCCCAGCGCATCACGGTGCGCCCGAACGGATGGCACTGCAGCACATCGGGGATCATGTTCACCATCTGATAGCGCCAGCGCGATTTTGGGATGATAGGGGACGGATACTGATGACAAACCGCACGATCTGCGCCGATGCTTTCCAACACCTGTCCCTGCCGGTGCAACTTGAACGCCATCCGTTCGCTGAGCAGCACCGACGACTGCAACGGGCTGGACTCATTACTTACCCAGCCGTTAAAGGGGTACATCGAACCCTGCGAGCCAGCACACCAGAACAGCGGGTCGAGCGGCATGCCCACCGCGCTGGCAATGGCGTCGGCCGCGCAGGCCCCCTGGGCTATCGGGTTGGCAAAAATCACCGCTTCCGGGTTCAAAATGGACGTCAGGGCGCTGTCCCCCCAGGTGGGGTCGATCTCGGACAGATACCCGATATCCAGGTCACCGGCCTGCAAACACCCCATTGAGGTGATGATGTTGAGCCAGTAGGTCAGCGGGTATTTGTACCAATGCACATGGTAGAACGCGCCGTTGACCTGCTTGTCGTCTTTCTTCGCGGTGCCCATACCCATTTTGCCGAGATTAATGGAGAACCCGCCGAGATTGACCATGCAGCCCGGCGAGCGGGTCACATCCGTCATGGCCATTGGCTCCCAGAACCCGATGGCCAGTCCGATGCGTTGGAATATCGGCGGCGGCATCGGGCAGAACTGAATGGGGCTGGCGGGGTTGGGCGTGTCCGGCAGGTCACCACCGGTCACCTGCACACTGCCGAGCGACAACGGAAACATGCAGCGCCAGCAGATATCGGTGATCGGATTAACAAACCGCCCCTCACAGGCCACGGTTCCTGCACCCGGCACCGCCATCACCCCGTGGCTCAGCCCCAGTAATAACAGACCACCGAGGGTGGCCAGCACCTTACTCATGTGTTGCTCCCTGGCTGTCGTACTGCGTCATCTCAGGCGGGATAACTTCCACCTTCAGGCGCAGCCCGCTGGGCGCTGCCGTCACGCGGGCCGGCACTTCACTGATGGCGAAGCGGGTCGTCAGTGCCCCGTTCTGGTCGAAGAAGATACGGCTATCGAGCTTTTCCGACGTCTCCGGGATGTTGCCTTTCACCAGGATGATGCGGGCAATCAGCGTCGCCGGTTTCTGACGTGCCACCCAGGTCACCTGCTCTGCGTCGTCGCCGTCAATGAACATCAGGGTCTCGTTGAACGGCACCACGTTCAGGGGATTAAAAACCTCTCCGGCCCGGGCAAACACCCGGCCTTCATGATCGGACACGTCCTTGTCCAGGCGGATACTCGGGTCGAACCAGCGCTGTTCGTAGCGCACGGCACGCGTTATTCCTTCCACCGCCGGCGGACGTTGGCTATTGCGCACCACGCGGTCTTTAAACTCTGTCATCTTTTTGTCCATTTCCCCGGATTGCTGCAGGGACTGCAGCCGCTGCTCGATAACGCTCAGCATGTCCGGCTCAGCCACGGGCCAGAGGTCGCCCCACGTCCCCAAATCCGTGGCCAGTGCGCTGCCCGCAAACAACGTCAGGCTCAGGGCAACGACCGCCCTCATGACGAGGCCTTCATCCGGCGGGCCACGTCCTTCTGGATGTCGCGAGTGATGTCCGGTGCGCCCTGCACCACCGCTGGCGCCACCAGGATGAGGCCGTTGTGACGAGCCTGCCAATCCTGCAGGCTGGCTTCGAGCGCGGCATTAAAGCGCTCTGACAGCGCCTTGGTCTGCGCCTCGTCCAGCGACCGGCGTGTGGTGCTTTCAAAGAAGGCATCCACCGTGGACTTCATGTTAAATGACGCCACCACAGGAGCATTCAGGCGACAAGTGAGCCAACTGATACCAGCGCTGGCGAGCAGCGTGCCGGCGATGAGAAACACCGTAAGTACCGTTGTTTTTTTCACGTTTTCCCTCCTGCAATGCGCACTCGCTCCTGGAGCTCGGTTTGTTGTTCCATCACCGCCCCCAGCCAATGTTCACCCTCGTATATCCCTGCAACGTCGCCGTTCAATACCGCCTGCAGTATTTGCCGCGTATGCCCGCTTAGCGGCAATGCGTTCGCCAGTTGCAATAGCCATCCATCCATATAGACCAGATGGTCAAGCAGGCGACGCTGGTCACTGCCGGGCGTCGTCATACGACGAACACCTTCAGCCATTTCACGACATTCCAGGATGCGTTTATAAATCCCACCACCGACCTCTGCCGCTGAGCGCAACTGCCCAAGCGATTCCTGATTGGCGGACAATAAGAGCCTGCAACTGGTGAGCTGATGAAAGCAGGCATCAAAGGTTTTTCTCTTCACAAACATCGATGTTTCCTTCTTAATGGCCCAGCGCAACCGCCGGCAGGGATCTGATTCGCAGTCGCGACTCGCTGATACCCTCAGCATCTTTCGCTTTTCAGAACGAGGCGCTGTCAAAAGGTTATCCCCTCATGCTCCTGCAACCACCGCTCCAGCGACGCCATTTCCGGGCCGGACTTCTGCCAGGCCAGTTCCCAGACGGCTTCGTGAATGGTCAATCCCTCTTGTCGACGACGCTGCACAAACTCAAAGTCCGGCCCGTCTGACGAATACATTGCCCGGCTAAGCGGGTCGACAAACAGCCGGTGCCAGGAAGTGAGGTGCTCCACCGACAGCATAAAACTGCTGAACCACTGGTCTTTTGCGTTGCCAAAACGGGCGATCATGTCGCGCTGCATCTGCGAATACTGATCTGGATAAAGCTGGTTGTATTTGGCAAATTCTTTGGCTGACTGCTTGAGGATGATTTTGTACGACGAGTTCCCCCAGGCCGCCCGCGCCGCACTGGAAGCGGTGTCCGAGTCGAAGTCGACGATGTTCTGGGTGATGGTGATGTAAGAGCCTGTATGGCGGCGGGCGGTACGGTAGCCTTTTTCGATGAAGGCCCCGACCTTGTTGTTTTTGAAATCCAACAGCCGCCAGCCTTCATCAATAACATTGAGCTTTTTAAGGCTGCGTGGCGTGCGGTACATGCGGTTTTCGATATAAAGAATGAGCGAAAACATCACTGCAACCAGGAGCGACGGCCGGTCTTCCAGACCGCCAAGCTCCAGTACCACCATCCTCGCATCATCCCTCAGCGACGGTTCATCCGAATTGAAATAATTGCCGTACACACCATCACGGGTGTACTGGGTGAGCAACACCACCATTTCGTCCAGACGGCTGCGGATCGTCGGCGACCCTTCGTATCCTTCACTGTCACGGGCCATCACCAGATAGTCCACCACGTCATCAATGCGTGCCTGATTTTTCTTCGACAACCAGGTGGCTTTCACCGCCTTGAGTAACAGGCCTTCATGGACTTCATCCAGATTCCCGTTGGGGCTGGCCATCACCGACAACTGGTCACGCAGACGCTCGGCCATCTCATTGATAGTGTCGTCGGTGACGTTGGCAAACGGGTTAAACTTAAGGCTCTCGCCATCGAGGTACACACCGCCCATGTTCTCGCACAGGGATTTGTAGCCATCGCCCATATCAAACACCACCGCAAATCCACCGGAGTCGATCACGCTGCGGATAAGCGGCTGGATAAGACCGGTTTTCCCGGCCCCTGATGTGCCGCAGACCGCCATGTTGAAATTGGTGTTGCCCATTCCCTTGCTGAACAGATCGATGAATGCCAGTTGGTTGCGGTAGGTGGGTGCCAGTAGCCCGGCGGTGGCCAGCGGGCTATCAGCCACCACGGGCAGCAGGTTGGCCACGTTAAAGCTTTCGGCACGCTGCACGACACCGGACGCTTTCAACTGCTTAAACATACCGCCACCTGCGGTGAACGGCAGGCCAGCCAGGAAGTTACGCATCTGGTTAAAACGCGGGGAAATGAGCTCGAATCCGTTTTTACGGAAGCTGTTCAGCACGTCCTGCTCCACGTTAAGCGCGGTTTCTTGTTCATCCCGGCAGAAAACAGTGATGTTCAGGAAATAACTCACCAGTGAAGACTGGCCCGAGGCCAACCGCTGACGTAGGTCACCCCATTCCTGCGCCTCCTGAACCACACCCGGGAAAAATTTGGCGTAGCTGTTTTTAGATTTTTTCTCCAGGTCGAGAAACTTCAGGTTGGCCTCATTCTGGGCCTTCACCTGGTCTTCTACCGACAGGATCAGGGTCAGAATAAACGGAGAGGAGATGGACAGCTCCGGACTCAGCAGGTTGCTGTAGTTGTCAGCCGTATTCCACAGAAACGCCATTTCCGGGTTGCGGGTCAGTTGGAAGTTCATGATACGCGCCGCACTGTTCTTCCCGTTTTCACGCAGGCCCAGCGTCATGTGATCCGCTTTCACCTTGAGGTCAAAGCTGTCATCCACGCACTGATAGTTCAGGTCCTTGAGCGGGTCTAGCTCACGATCCTTGGTGTACAGCGCATCCGGGTTGTGGTTCACCATTTCCGCCACGATGCGGATGAAGGCATCGGCATCCACGCCCCGGGTCACAATCTGTGCTCCCTGCAAGGACGCGCGGATGATTTTCACCTGGTTCTCCAGCTCCATCACGCTGGCCTTGCTGCCCCGTTTGCGGGGGACGCAGCAGGAGAAATAGACGCGGTAATTACGCAGTGTCAGCGGCAGATTTAGATGTTCGGGCAGGGGAAACCCCTCTTCCGCCGCTCTCAGGTAATAGGCACGGGTGATGGCGTTGAATTTGTCGGCTTCTTCGCCGGTCCAGGACAGTTCGCGCAGACCGTACTGGATGTCCTGCCCCACAAGAGGGCTGGACACCAGGTGGATGGCCAGCGGTACCTCCCGGGTCAGTTTGGTGCGCATCAGGTTTTCGAGTGACGAGACAATGGTCTCATTCGCGCCATTGATCGGCTGGGCTTCCAGCATAAATCCCATCGTTTTATCATTCATGAACAGCCCGGTTTGGGCGTCATAATCACGGTATGGCAACAGCCGACTGAACTGCGGGAAGTTCATCTGCCCGAGAATGTCATTGGCTTTCGCAGAGTCATCGGGCATTTTCAGCGCGGTGACCAGCGCATTGACCGTGCGGGTCACCGCATCCAGTGGGTTACTACTCATGGCGGCCATCCTTTTTGCTTTCCTCAACCCTTACAGGCGTCGCCGCCAATTTCACTCCCGGACGGTATGGCCGATAGGTGAATGGGCGGCATCCTAGAGCAAACGCCCCCAGAACAAAGAAAAGCCCGAACACCACCCATAACGTCTGCAGCCCGCGCAGTGAGGCGTCAATGTACTCTGCATAACCTTCTGCGTTGGTCAGTACCGTATCGCGACAAACATCCGTGGGCGCGGCCACCATGACGTCAGTAACCGCCGTACCAACCTTCCTTTCCGCACAAACAGGGATACGGTATTCCCCCGTCTGCACGTTCCAGGAAACTGACGCGATTTCCTCCGCCATCATGCCTCCCGGCGTAGTGTTACTGAGCCAGAACATCGTGATAAGTAACAGCATCAGCGTGGCGGCGGGCCAGATGAAAACGTACTTAATCAGCCAGCCCAGCCATCTCAGTGCATACAGCACGCCGTACAGCGTTTTACCCATCATTCGATGGTCTCCTTGTCTGGATCTTCATCAGGCTTCCCTTTTTTGCTGCTACTCAACATCGCAACGATCGATGCCATAAATATCGTTTTACCTGCCCCAGCCGTACCACAGACCACGGCATTGAGGCCGGCGACACCATCTCCACCGTCGAATGACCAGATTGAAGGCGCAATGTGTTTATTCTTCATTCGTGCGTCCCTCCACGTTGCTCTGCCTTTGCCAGCCTATTTTGTTGCAGTTTCAAAATGTGCAGCCGCAGTTCTGGCCGGCGGTCAATTTCAAATTTTCGAAATGAGGAATAACCTAGCGCGGCGGCCTGGTAATAACGACGCATGATGCCCAACAGCGTTGCCAGAATCGCCACGCCGTAGGCGACTGCAACCCAGTTCAGGCCACTGTTACCGATGTAGCGCGACACCAGGACGGCATCACCGGACTGCAGCGTCAAAATGAGCAGGCCAATGCCGGCCAGAGCAGCCACCCCCATCAACAGAACCCATTTCACATGGATTTCGACTACCGAAAGCAGCAACCACCGCCGATCAGCCTTCCAGTCGTTGATGAACAAGGCGCGCCCACCTGGGCTGGTTGTTATACCTAACAGATTGATATTCATGTTGACCTCAGCTGATTTTGGGTTACTGCGATGCGCAAAGTGAGGCATGCATCTCAGGACACGCTACCGCCCATCCCTTTTCACGTTTCAGGGCACGCGTGATAGAACCGGATTTTGAAAAAGCCCCTTTACAGGGGGAATACATCATTGAACGCGCGGTTGTCCCCACGCTGACGGTTTAACAACAAAAAACACCCGGGTCGGCTGGTGATAGACGTCTTGCGTATCGATATAGGGCGCAATCCAAAGCCCTGCCGTCTTTTCGCCCACACGCAATGGTCGAGGGTCGACAATCATGTCGTGAGTCGGTACCGACACTGACCGTGGTTGATAACTGACGATCGCGGCGGGCGGCGTTGTTACTGGTACACTGCGGGTAAACGGCGCATTCTGACGCGGCGTGCTCACGGACGCCGTGGCGATTGTCGTTACCGGTGCAGTCGGTGTTGCCAGTGGCTGCGCAGAGACCGTGCGGAAGTTGCCTTCAGCCAGTCGAGGCAACGCGGCCACATCCGGCTTTACGCCGCTGCCCTCTTCCAACCGTTTTGCTTTTTCGTTTGCCTGTTCGATGGTCATACAGGTATCTGATGTGGTGGCATTGCATTCAAAGTCGCTGGACGTCCCAGCACAGCCTGACAAGGTCAGGATGCTGCCCAGGATCAACGTGAGTAGCGGTATCTTGTTCATTTACGGTTCCTCTGTGCGTGATTACTGTGCCCCGGTGCCGGGCATAAACTGGTTCGGGTTGACTTTCCCCAACTGCTGGAGCATCTGATCGGTGTTAAAGCCGTTCATGTTGTTGGGCATGGATGGAGATGGCACCGGGCTACTGCCCTCACCCTCTGTTTTTGGCTGCGAAGCATCTTGCGTCAGCTCTTCAATGGTTTTTAGCTGGAAGCCGTCCTGGAAGACCACAGTGACCTCATTACCCGCCCCGATAGGGATTACCGGGTGATACTGCTCTGCGCGTTTGATGTAATAGTCACCCAATGTCTGAGCGGCTTTCGATGCACCTCCGCCGATGCCCATTTTCAGGACATCTGCAGCCCCTATCGACGCAGTTGCCCCCAGCCCCACTGCCGGTTGAGAGGCGGTTTGCGCCCCCTGTCCGATACCATCCACGAAGCCTGCGCCCCAGGCCCAACCGAGGATTTTTCCGTTGCGCATGACCACTTCGCCTTTGATGCCGTTTTTGCCCATAAAGCTCACATGCCCGGCAATCGGCTGGTCGATGGTGACGCCGTGTTTCAGGCAACTGATGTTGCGTGTGCGAACGATGGCCCGCTCACTGGAAACGTCGCCCCAGGCTTCCAGGCCGACAAAGCAGCCGGTCAGGTCGTAGGTTTTGCTGTTGGGCATCTCAACCCGCCCGATCAGGCGCACCTGCATCGGCACCGTGGATTCATTCCCGGTGACGGACGCATTGGCATCTGCCCCTTCAATCAGCATCGATTTGGCAAAACTGCCAGAAGGGATATACGGCAGCGAGGGGCCTTTGTTCCCGTCGCCATAGCTGAACGTTTTACGTCGCACCTGATTTGGCACCGGGATGGACTGATAACTCACCTGCGGCGGTGGCGTCACGCCATTACCGGGATAGAAAGCCGTCGGCGGGGGTACCGCCCCCCTGACCTGCGGCGGGAAACCCACGGGCTGCGGCTCACCTTCCGGTCCCGGTGGCGGTGATGGCGGCTGCGGTGCCGGTTCGCCCGAACTGGTGACTGGTTTCGCCCCCAGCGCACTTACCTGCGCTGCCAACGCCGCGTTATCCCCGTTGAGTTTGTCAATCTGGCGCTGATAGTCCGCCTGCCCCTTACTGAGCAACTCCATCTCACGACGCATCGCGTCGTACTGTTTCTGCATGCCAGCGGCGGTCGCCTGCATTTCGGTCGTCGCATGCTGCTGTACCTTTTGGTCAAAGGTGCTGTCCACCACGCCAGTCATGTCCGGGGCCGGCTCGTCCGTCGCGGGCGCTGCTTCGCTTCCCTCGTAACGGGCCTCTGCCAAATACCAGCCACCGCCACCGACCACGACGAGGGTGGCCAACACAATCCCCAGCCAGATAAACTGCTTACGTTTTACGACTGCATTAATACTGGCCATCCACTGCCCCTCCGCCGCTGATGATGAAGACCTGCAATGCACCGCCCGCCATCATCTGGCGTGCAGGTTCGGCGAACAACACACCCCGGATGCCGTGCTGCCAGAAGTCACTCTCTGTCAGGTTGCGGGCGCTGGCGGTGCTGTTGGTGACGCGATAGCTGACCACCTTCAAATGGTTGCCCACCCAGACACGGTCAGCGCGGGCAACCAGGCCCACGGGGGCGCTCAGCTGTTCGTTCGTCACCGGAATACTCTGCCAACCGGACGGCAGTTTACCGCCGAGCAGATGCTGACTCAGCGACACCAACATGGCTTCATACGGGGAAGATTCTTCCCAGCTCCGCGCCGCGTCACCGGTACCAGAGAGTTCACTGACCAGACGTATCGTCCGGCCCACACCTGCACGGGGCACCGCCTGCACGGAGAAATTCAGGCCGCGTTCCGTTTCCAGAATGAAGGTGAATGGTTTTTTGTTGAGGGTGCTGACAATGACGCCGCCGCTGGCGGTCTGCTCCTGCCTGGTCAGTTCACCGTCGAGGCTGGTCAGTGCTGTCACGCGGTCGCCGGCCACGGTAAACAAATTGGGGTCGGTGTTACTGACAGCAATACTCGCTTGCCCCCCGTTCGCCAGCGGCACGACGGTAGCAGACACCGCCGTCGGTGCTGCAGCTGTATGCCCGGTAAGCAGCATCAGTAACGCGGTCAGCGTAATACGGCTATTTTTGTTCATCGCTAATTTCTCCGAAGTGAACCAGCCAGCTAACCCCATCCTGGCGTTCGAACTGCAAGACGTACTGCTTCAGTTCGGGGTAAGGTTTGGAATCGCCAATCCAGGTCTTTAACTGTCCGCGCACGTCAACTCGGCTGCTGCCCGGATACACCTTCACGCTGGTCATGTAGAAGGACGAGTTAACGTTGTTGTCCTTGATCCGCGTTGCATCTTCTGCCAGTTTGATTTTTAACGCGTTCTGGGACGCCGGACGGACATACATCAGCAATTGTTCGTGTGAGGCATCTACGGTTTCCGGCGTGACGTTGACGCGCAAGGCAATGAGCGAGAGGGCCATTTGTTGCAGGTACGACGCATCGGCCTGATTCTGTGATACGGCGAACGGTGCGTTGTAGAGCATCGGCGTAACCGCCACCTTTTGTTCGTTCTGCAGGCGATAGTTATTAATCCCCTGAATGACGTTGGTGCTGAGGCTCAACAGCAATAGCGTCCCCAGTGAGAGAAACCCGATGGCGATAACGCGCTGTGTACTGAGGCGTGCTCCATGATCCATCTGAATAATCCTGTCTATTTGATCCACTGCCGATAGCAGGAGTCCGGTACGTCGTGGAAAATGCCCCTCAACAGGGAAGTCGGCATATACCAGTACACCAGGTCCCGCAGCCATGTGCTGCCACGCCCTTTTTTGAGTTTTTTAATGGCCAGATACGCCAGGACGCACGCGACAATCCCAAAAAGGTAGTGATGTGACCAGATCCCCCATCCCAGGCAAATAATGGCCGGAATGAGTTCGTCCACAGGCAGACCAAACCAGCGCCCCTGATTGGTGAGCGTTTCGGGGAATCGGTATTTTTTGAAAGACTCGTCCGCCATTTAAATAGGCCTCCGGGTAACTGGTGGGCAGCCGCGAAATCTCTGCCCACCAGAATTCAGACAAAGCAATCCCGTGAACGCAAGTAAACGCATTCGAAATTAAATAAAATTAATAATCAGGGACGCTTTCTACTTCCACTAACGCCGAATTAATACCCGGCGACAGTCATACCGATGGCGATAAACACCGACAGAATGGCGAAGCCGGCAAGGAACTTGAGGTTCTTGGTGGTCATATACATCACCCCCCCGACCAACACCTCGGCCAGGATGACCCATTTAACCATGCTTGATTCGGACCCAAAGGTGCCCTTAACGGTACTGTCGCCGCTTGCCATCAGGTCTTTACCGGCTCCAGCTGCCATCACCGTTTCTGGGAAGGCAGTCGCCACCGCCGCAATCGGAAGACCGAACTTCAGCGCTTTGAGAAGATCAACTTTACTGAATTTCTTTTTAGAAGCGGGTGCCGGTGCTGCATTCATCACAGAGATTTCTGCCATTTCATTATTCCTTCAACATAACAGTTAGATTTAAAAAGCGGTTAAAATTACAAACTTCATTATCTCAGTTGAAATTATTGGGTATCACCTCCACCATTTCTGCATTGTAAAAATCGGGAAACTTCTTCAGATGATCGTGAAGCCGTTCCCGTACCTCATAGGATTTACACCAGCCACTGCGATTTTTCGCATTGATGAGTTTAAGGTTCGTTTCATCATCAAATCTGACGGTGGCATAGTGCGCCCGTGAAAAATCCGGGCTTTCCATAACGCTGAACATCGGAAAACGCTTCAAGTGATCTCGCACTCGGAAGAACACCTCAAACCCCCGACTTCTCCCACTACGTAGAATGGCAGCGCTTAATAAATCTTCCGTTGCCGTATCAAGTTTTACTCTTACCGTTTTCCCAAGAGCAGGAGCGCTGCTATATCTCCTCACAACACCCTCCATTCTGTTTTTTACTCCGGGTGACCATAACTCAGGAGTACCTCAGGAAGTTTATCCCACAGGCTCCCTATTCTTTACGAAAAAGTAACAATTTAATTACCACATATTCAGTAAACTCTTCTTTTTATTTACTTCAAGTTAAATCAAATAGATTCCCTGGTACTGCAAAAGGCCATGATTGTTAGCCACGAAAAATAAATTAATCATCGTTCCTTAAGAATCTTTTACCCTCAGACGCAATATCTTCGAAGTTATTGAGATGATCAGTTAAACGGAGTAAAGCCTCTTGCGTTTTGCTGCGTCCTGTTCGTAGAGCCGACTCGGTAAGCAGACGATTAACGTTGGGACTCAATCTCATCACAAGCTGTACTGCTTTCCATTCTTCATCAGTCATAGTTGTAATTCCGAACTGAAACTAAAGGCATGAGTGGTAATTAAACATAAACCAACGAACAAGTGAAGATCTTTTGAGTGTTTTTTTTAGTTTAATTGAGCCTGTTTTGAGAATTTTCATATAAATCATACTCATAAATCACATATTGGTTCCCATTTCACCTATGATGCAGGTGTAAGGTAATGCCTGATGCTAGTGCTTGTATGAGCATCTATGCTCAGAAAGTGCTCAAAAACGAAACGGGAAGAGTCTTAAGCGCATGAAAAAAAATATAAATTACATAGAAAAAATCAGTAACCTGCTAACCCAAAAAGGTGTCGGGTACAGAAAGCATGCGTCGACAATGGCAACAATACTGGGGCTGCAGTACAACAGCGCCAAACAAAAGCTAGATGGCAAGAGGGGCATAACACTCGAGGAGGTAAGAAATATATTCAAATATTTCAATGAACCTTTTGAAGGGCAAAGGGTACATAATTGTGTTTTTATTATGAACAACATCCACAAGCGATGCATTATTGAGGTTAATGATCGCCCAGTGATTAACACCGAGGAAAATGAGACCTATGCGGTAAAAAAAGACGGTCTTTTTGTAATCAGCACAAAAAACGAGAGCCCCCTTGACGAAGAAATATATAAGGTCAATTCAATAGACTTCTTGCCCGCGCCAAAAGTAGCATTATTAGACAACGACCGGGATATTCTTGAACTTCTTAAGCTAGTTACAGCCCGATATGGGATAGAAGCAGATACTTATCAAAATAAAAACGAAATCATTGAAGCTCTAAGCAATAATCACTATGAAGCATATATCCTTGATTGGTTGCTTGATTTTGGCGAAACATCTGAAAGCGTAGTCAAAAAGTTAAGAGAGAAAACGGCTCCCTATAGCAACATAATAATTTTAACTGGGCAACTAAATAATTATGAAAAAAATATCGGCGATATGATTTTAAACTATGACGTGAAATTAATAGAGAAACCAGCAAAACCACTCATTATATCATCACTATTGTTATCAACTTTATTTTTTAATTGACTCAACAGGGATAATCATAAAAAATGAAAAATCTGCACCCTCGACTGATTTCACACGAATTCTACCCTTGAGTGATTTAACGTAGTTTTTAATAATATTTAGCCGTAACGACCTGGCATCGAAAACCGCCCGACCTGCAATCAAGGGCGGTTTCCAACCCACATTAGGTGATTCTCACCGAGCCTGAAACCCAGATTAAGTGATAATGAACCGCATTATTTAATTTATTACATCAATCAAACATCATCTTCACCATCCTCATCTTTAGGGAAGAAATTTGATACGATTTGGTCTACATCTTCGCGGATTGTTGTGACCATATCTTTAAATATGAACTTCTCGTTCCCTTCTAAATGTGGACTGAGAGACACCATGCCTAACAGCTTACTTGTCGCCATCTGCGCTTTCAGCATATTTTCTAGCATCGTCTTATTAAAGAGAGCCTGATTGAATCCTGTCTCTTTATTTTTCATCTGGGCTTCATACACCCTAAGCCCCAGTTCAATGAGCATCGTAGTGATACTCGAAAAACTGACATCTTTATCTTTAGCACCTTCCTGACGGCGTTTTTCTACGATTGCCATTATCTTGTCTGCCACATCATCACTGGCGTACACCTGGATCTTAGCCATGGCACTTTTCCTTATATTATTAAGATTTTATTTGACCCTGAAATATCAAAAACATGACGAATCGCCAAAAAATCGAATCGCAAGTCGAATCTAGATATACAGGAAATCATGTAGCGAATCGTAGCAGGGGTCGACTCTAGGGTCAATTCGCACTAACAGTTTGATTTATAAAAATCGATTCATCTACGACTTTTCACAGAGTCATAGACGAGTCGCTTAGATTCGTTGGCGATATATTTAAACTTCCACATTGGAATCGAACGGAATTAATAATTCATAAGCCACTGTTTCAACAACCAAATCAGCAAAAAGTAAATTTTGCGTGGGGTGTGGTGATTTTTGTGGTGAAGAGTGCATATATATTGAACTACGAACTTGTATAGATTAAAATATGACTTCAAAATACGACCGGAGGAAGTATATGAAGAAAATAGCCGCTTTGACTGTATCTCTGTTTTTTTCAGGTATGGTAAACGCATCGGATTGTTTTGATTTGGCAGGAAGGGATTACAAAATCGATCCGGACTTACTCCGCGCAATTGCCTGGAATGAATCTCGGTTTAACATGTCAGCTATCGGAACCAATAAAGATGGCAGTATTGATATGAGTCTAATGCAGATCAACTCTCAGCACATTCCTAAACTTGCTGCGATGGGTATCACCCGTGAAACCCTCATGTCTGATGCGTGCATGAATATTTATACTGGCGCGTATTTTCTTGCCATCGCATTTAATAAGTGGGGAATAGGCTGGCATGCTGTAGGGGCATATAACGCGGAATTTAAAGAGTCAGAGAAACAGGCTCAACGACGCTACACTTATGCAAAGAAAATCGAGGCCACCTACAGAGCAATTAAAGACAGCAAGAAATATTGATACTCATATCATTCTTTATGGGTTATTCTGCTTTGGTACTATAGATTCATTTAATCCACTATTGACTTCATCACTTCAATTCGATGTTATTTAAATAGTACCAAGCCAAATCAATCAATTAAATTTTCACTGCTATACAATTCAGCAAGCTTGATTGACTTTCAAAACGATGAAGTATTGATATCGTATGGTTTCACTCACTAAAAATGATGTTATTTAAAATCTAATGACGCTGATATCTTTATGAGAACTCCAGCGACAGAAACTTCCACCCCGCTTTGCTTCTTAACGGTGGAATATTAAATCCGTAAATGGGATATTAAGTTGCTTTCCCACAGGATTTTTCTGTATTAACATGGGCAGCCGTGATCAGGTTCTTTCATCGTTATTCCATGAATTATCCTATCGCGTCTTTTGTGAGGATTTCCTGCATTTTCTTCAGGTTTCAAATCTGGAACGCATCGACATTATTTTTCATAACGATGATGGAATAGTCTCAATAAAACTGGAAATATTCCGTCTGGAATTGGTTAACAGTCTCGCATGCCCAGTGATAAAGAATCTGAAGATTCGGTATTAATTGGCGAACAATGGTATCTTGATGAACACGAACTGGCCATTGAATTATATCAGTAAATAAACCCTGCCATGTTGTCTGACCGATTTCAAAACGATGTTAATTATTACAATATGATTACCCCTTCACCTCGATTCAACGACTTCTGTTGTCTATAAAGGCGATGTGGTTGGACACAAGTATTGTTAGTTACCCGAAAGAAGAAGTGTAAGTTTTACAATGTAAATAGCTCATCATTCGGGGCGACAATGATTTTTTAGTTCCCTTGGAACACACACTACAGCTTGTAAAAATGATATGTAGATCACGCTTTACCAATATTCCCTCATGTGATCACCCCGCTCATCAAGAAAATCCTGCCCTGGTAACATCGATGATCCTCGATTTTTATTAACATCTTTGGCTAAAAGTTCTCCAGATCGTCCCGAAGGTTTCTTCTAAGGCTGAGCATTGTGGTGGCTAATAGAGGTGCTGGAAAAGAAAACCGTGCTGAATAACACGGTCTAGGGGGATCAATGTTTCAGGTTTTCTATACGGGTCAGCGGTAATCCGGTACGGCGTGACGTCCTTAGCGCCGGCAGTCTTTTCGCCGGCAGTGAACGCGCTGGCCATGGCCAGCTGCAGCCCTTGACCTGGTCATTCGCCATCAGACCCTAGCCGAAGGCCCGAAACCCGCGCTTTTGCGGGGTTCGGCGGAGCTTGCCAGGCATAGCCGGGCTAGCGCAGTCGGGTTGACGACCCAGCAACGCTGGGGAGCCGTAGGGGGCCAAACAGCCGTTGACCTGATTTCTGGCCAGAAACAAACAGCATGGAATAGCAGAGACAAGCAGCAGGATGAACGGGAAGAAAACGGGGATAATTACCAAGTGGCCAACTCTGTACCAGGCACAACTTATAACGCGAGAGATTAAGAGTATAAGCTACGGCGGCGGCGCAGCCGCAGCAGTAGCTTTATACGGTTTTTACGCGGCTGATGGCACCACCTGTCTAAAATAGCGGAGCTGTTGCCCCGCCCATATTTTGTTACTTCGCCATTTTCAGCAATGCCACTTTCACTCTACCGGCATCGGCCAGCGCATTAGATGTTACTTTCAGCACCCATGCGCCACGTGTTGGACTCCATTTGAAAGCATGCGATTTTAATACCGTGCGTATCTCATCATCCGGCTTACCCTCGAAAATGAACAGGATGCGGTTTTCTTCGCTGTCGATCTCAAAGGTAAAACCATCATGCTCTTCCCGGCTATCTGTTGCCTTCTCTTTGGTCCGTGCCAGTTCTGCAATCCGACCTTTTAGGCGCGTGATCTGGGCATTGTTATTTTGCAGAGAATAGGAAGCAAAACCGACACGGCCACAGAAATCACCCTTCACCAATTCCATGGCGTCAGATTCTGACCATCCGAGCTTCATCACGGCCTCTAGCTGTTTTTCACGCGTTTTGTTTTTGCGGATCGCCACATTGCATGCCTTCATCAGTTCCTGGCTCTGGATGCGATTTTGCAGTTGCTTAAGAAGCTTGCGCACGGCTTCCGGATCATCGCTGGAAACTCCCCCATGCCCTACCCCTTCGGCTTTATTTTCATAGTGATCTGCCTTACCGCCACACTCTACGAAAGCTTTACGGTACAAACGATCTGCTTTCTCAATCGTATTTCTGTGACGGCGCTCGCTATGGTGTCCGACTAAAATCGGCTGGCCAAATGGAATAACCCCTAGCATATCGTTAGCCCGCCGTTGTGCTACGCTACCTTCTTCCCTGGCTTTCTCTGCGCGGGCCAAATAGCGATCGCGGCGTTCTTCCTGGCGTTCCTCCCAACGGTTCACGTCATTATCACCACGTTGCTGTGTGGCCACCCAGTCAATGCGCAACTGTTCGGTTACATCGAGCAAGTCGAGGGATAAGCGGCCTAGACTGATATTGACGATCCCATCTTCTGACAGTTGTCCTTTTTCATCGATGCTGTAATACGCCCCCCCGATACTGTCGCTATACACTTCTCTGCCTTCGCTGTGACGGACTTTAAAACCCTTGTCGGTGATCAACTTGCTGTTAGGGTGCTGTGTCCAATTGGCGATCACCGTATTATCAGCGGTCATTTGTTCTGCATTCTGGTTCATTGGTTTTTTCCTCAATCCGGTTTAAAAGCCGCCCACATGGGGCGGCGCGTTAAATCAGGCGATCGCCCGTGTCAGCTCAAGAACACGTAGAACGTGTCCCCAATCACTCCCACGCATAGCGGGAACTCTGACGGACTTGCCTTTGTGGCGGCACTGTGCGATATGAAAACCCAAATCGCGCATTTCCGGATTGAGATCACTGGCAGCAATGTCACCGCGCAGAATGCGAACCTGTTTTTTTGGTTGCTCGTTTTGTGCTGCCAACTGCTTTACATACAAGGCAGATGGTGCAATGATTGAGACTTCAATATTCATGGCTTTATCTCCATGTTGATTATTGAGGCCGGTCAACTTTTTCAGGGGTAAACCGGCAGAGAAGGCAGGGGAAACCCTGCTTTTTTCATTTCTGTACGTTACTTTTTTGGCTTGTCACCTCCTGTTCTATTCTCTGTTCTACGTCACAAAACGTTACTCTACTCGTGCGTTGGCTAGATGCTGACTCCTGACGCTTTGACCTGTTTGATGAATTGTTTGTAATGGTCTGCGCTCACGATATCGATATTTTTGTATCTGCCGTTCGATATCGCACAGGTACTCAACTGGTAGTAACATTGATTCCTCATTTTCTCAGGAAATGATTTGCGGAATTTCTGCAACTCTTTCAGTGAACCAAATGCGTAGCATTCAAAGTCTGCATAGTCGGTGCCTTTCTCACCTTCAGCCATGTTAATGGTGTACGGATGTTGCCCTTCCCCATATCTTTCGGAAGATTCGAGAGCGGCGGTTTTGACGTTATGTGTGTTCATCCTGGTCTTCTCCTGTTGGTGGTTACATCTCTCGGTGAGTTCTTTCGCGGCAAATGGCGAAGGAGCAACAGGCCTGGGCAGAAAACAAGGGCGCCGCAGGCGTGCCATTTACCCTTGTTTTATGAACAGGAATGGTGCTACGAATAGCCATCCGCGAGAGAGCTGGCCGGGAGATAGCACACCAGGTAGTAAACAGGATGAACACACCCGGCACGACGGTACGGTGGGACGTCCTTAGCGCCCTGCAAGTTTCACCGCAGGGCAGTTAACGCACTGGCCATCGGCCAGTTGCAGCTTTTGACCTGGCCATCAGCCATCAGACCCTAGCCGAAGGCCCGAAACCCGCGCTTTGCGGGGTTCGGCGGAGCTTGCCTGGCGTTAGCCGGGCTAGCGCAGTCGGGTTGACGACCCAGCAACGCTGGGGAGCCGTAGGGGGCCAAACAGCCGTTGACCTGGCATCTTGTCAGCCAGCTGCATGACCATCGAGAACAGAAGAAGACAATCAGGAAAGAGGGATAACCAGGAAAGAAACCGGAGAGTAGGAGCAAATGGATAAGTACCTGGAGCGGCTGAGAGAAGAACAGCGCCGCAGGCGCTGTCCTCTTCTTTGCTTTTTAGCCGCCCTGCTTGCGTGGCGCCGTAACGGGGTCGAGCTTGGCAGCAAACAGCGGTATGACTTGGTTTATACCCGTGGTCGCTGCCTACTGCCGACATTTAAAACCCGACCAGACTTTCCAGCGGGATCTTGAATTGCTTATGCAGATTACGGATCATCGGCAGAGTTAGCTTACGTGTACCATTGAGCACTTCATACACTCGATTTGCTCTACCGATCGCCGGCTCCAAGTCTTTGACTGTTAACCCCTGTTGTTCCATGCGGAATTTTATCGCCTCGATGGGTTGAGGTGGCTCAATGGGATAGTGCTTCTTTTCATACTCTTCAATCAGTAGGCACATGACTTCAAAGAAGTCCCCTTCTGGCGTGTCTATCTCTGGCTCGTTATCAAAGAGGGGTGAAACCGCCTTTAAGGCTGCGTTATAGTCATCTTCGTTACGGATCGGTTTGATTTGCATTTTTTACTCCAGTTCTACAGTTTCTGCATCGATGGCATCATATTTGCGGTGTGTACCAATGAATTTCACAAACATCCATCCTCGCTGGTATGCAATCGCGACAATTAACCTGTAGTCGTTTCCTTTGATATTGAATACCACCCGCCTGTTTTTCAGAATGCTGGCGCTGCGGTACTGCTCTTTAATTTCTGCCGGGGTTCGCCAGTTCGCTTTCACGGCTTCATCCACCCATGCTTTCAGTGGCTGCTCGGCATCGGGATGTTCATCCCAAAAGTCTTTTAATGTCTTAACAGATATGATTTTCATACTGTTTATTATAGTCCCAAAATGGGATTAATCAATCAATAAGTCCCGCGTTGGGACTGTTTTGCATGGCTAGATAGGCACGCTTGAAAACTGAAAAAGCCGGTCCAACTTTCAGGGGTAAACCGGCTCGAGTAGAGAAGGCAGGGGAAACCCTACTTTTTTATTTCTGACGAGCGTTAAACTCCGCGTCAATGCGCGTCAGGATCTCGCCGTGGCTCAAGTGGCTGTGATCTCGCATCATGAAGTAACGCACTCCAATCCGGGCGTAAATTTCGGTGACGTTGCCGCAAAACATTTCAGCCGAATTGAACGTTTCACACTCGCCGTTTTCGCTACATGCCCAGTTTTGCGGATACATCTGGCCCAACGCATCATGGAACTGATGAACGTCAATTTCAGCGGGCGTTTTCACTGCCGCCTTTTCTCGGCTCTGCCAATATGAGGTGTACTGGCAATAGCGGACACTGTCATTTGTTCTTTTATTAAGCAGCCATGCAATAATAGTTCTTCTCGAAGTCTGCCGGTGAGAGATTACCCAACCGGGAATGACGACGCTGCCGGTTGTAGAAGATCTCAATATATTCCCGTACTACT
>NZ_JBLJAJ010000004.1:0-257693 GCF_047530005.1 Serratia sp. N21D137 | reverse complement strand
CTGAAGGACAAGTTAAAAAGTGGTCAGTTGAAGAAGCCGGCAACCGCCGACATTTCTGGCTAACCGCTAACAGGGGTGGGTCAGATTTACTTTGGCAGCCTGGGTCACTATTCGATTGGCATTGACACAGAGCTTAACCGATTTAGCCAAATTAACCGGACAAATGACGCTGGCCGGTTTTTCCACCATGCTCAGCGACAGCAACGGCATTCCCCATGAGCTGGGGATCAACAGTTTTTCGCTAACAACGCCATTAAATCAAGAAGATGTCAAACAGTTGGCACAAGGCTTGGGCGAGGTGGCATTGGGGGCAAAACCCGAAGTGGAGATAGTCACTGGCAGTGATTACTTTAAGCGGTTACATCCCGATACATAAAATGTTATAACTCACACGGCGGTACTATTTCATTAACAACAACATAACCCCTTGGCAAAGCTTGGTGATGCTTGACTTCCGCTCAATTGATATTGATAATCATTTTCATTTGAATAAGGAGACGTCATCATGCCAATGAAAAACAACGTATTTACTCGTCGTCGTTTTAGCTTGTCCCACTTTCGCCCCCTTGCCCTGGTCTGCATATGCCTTAGCGTTGTTGCTGTGAGCCATCCGGCTTTGGCAAAGGATAAGCTGCGCGTGGTGACCACCTTCACCATTATTCAGGATATCGCCCAGAACGTGGCGGGCGACGCTGCCGTAGTGGAGTCCATCACCAAGCCTGGGGCGGAAATCCACGACTATCAGCCCACGCCGCGGGATATCGTTAAGGCACAGCACGCCGATCTGATTTTATGGAACGGAATGAACCTGGAGCGCTGGTTCCAACGCTTCTTCGAAAATATCAAACAGGTGCCCGCCGCCGTGGTAACCGAAGGGATCACCCCGCTGCCGATCCACGAAGGCCCGTATAACGGTAATCCAAACCCCCATGCCTGGATGTCGCCAAGCAATGCGCTGATCTACATCGAGAACATCCGCAAAGCGCTGGTACAGTACGATCCTGACAACGCCGAAACCTATAACCGCAATGCCAAAGCCTACGCTGAAAAAATCGCGGCGCTGGATGCCCCGCTACGCGAGCGTTTGTCGCGTATTCCGTCAGCCCAACGCTGGCTGGTAACCAGCGAAGGTGCCTTTAGCTATCTGGCCAAAGACTATCAGCTGCAGGAAGTCTATCTGTGGCCGATCAATGCCGACGAACAGGGCTCACCGCAGCAGGTGCGCCGGGTAATTGATACCGTGCGAGCCAACCACATTCCGGTGGTATTCAGCGAAAGCACCATTTCGGATAAGCCTGCCAAGCAGGTGGCCAAAGAAACCGGCGCACACTACGGCGGCGTGCTGTACGTCGATTCGCTGTCTGCCGCCGACGGGCCGGTGCCCACCTATATCGATCTGCTCAATGCCACCGTGCAGACCATCGCCAAAGGATTCAATCAATGAGTGCAGAGACCTTTATCCGCCCCGAACTTAGCGTGGATGACGTATCGGTCACCTATAACAACGGCCATACGGCGATCCATAACGCCAGTTTTACCCTTAGCGGTGGTTCGATCTGTGCGCTGGTAGGGGTTAACGGCAGCGGGAAATCGACCCTCTTCAAAAGCATCATGGGCCTGGTAAAACCGACATCTGGCCAGGTGACGCTGAGCGGGCAGCCGGTTGTCGCCGCGCTGAAGAAAAACATTATCGCCTACGTGCCGCAAACCGAGGAGGTTGACTGGAACTTCCCGGTGCTGGTGGAAGACGTGGTGATGATGGGCCGCTACGGCAAAATGAAGTTCTTGCGCATTCCTACCAAGGAAGACCGGCTGCGGGTCGATAAGGCGCTGGAACGCGTTGGCCTGACTGAATTACGTAGCCGACAGATCGGCGAGCTTTCCGGTGGGCAGAAAAAGCGCGTATTCCTGGCCCGTGCCCTGGCTCAGCAGGGAACGGTGCTGCTGCTTGATGAGCCTTTTACCGGCGTAGATGTCAAAACCGAGAACGCCATTATCGATCTGTTACGTTCGCTGCGCGATGAGGGGCACCTGATCCTGGTATCGACCCACAACCTCGGCAGCGTACCGGAGTTTTGCGATCGAGTGATCCTGATTAACCGTACCGTGCTTGCCGCCGGCCCGCTCGAGACCACGTTCACGCAAAGCAATCTGGAACTGGCGTTCGGTGGCGTATTGCGCCATATCAACCTCTCCGGGCCCGATCTGCACGATGACAACGATCCCCGCACCGTAACGGTAATCACCGATGACGAGCGCCCTGCGGTGTTTTATGGCCATACCAAGAGCGATCCTCCGGCGCAAAGCCAGCAAAAGGAGAATACCCCCTGATGCTCGAGATCCTGCTGCAACCGTTTAACTACAACTACATGGTCAAGGCGATGTGGGTCAGCGCCATCGTCGGTGCGGCCTGCGCTTTTCTGTCAGCGTATCTGATGCTGAAAGGCTGGTCGTTGATGGGAGATGCGCTTTCCCACTCCGTGGTGCCAGGAGTGGCTGGTGCCTATGCCCTCGGCCTGCCCTATGCAGCCGGTGCGTTTTTCACCGGCATGCTGGCCGCGCTGGCGATGACGTTGGTACGCCACGTTACCCGCCTGCGTGAAGATGCGATTATCGGCTTTATTTTCTCCACCTTTTTCGCCGTCGGCCTGTTGATCATTTCGCTCAACCCCACCTCGGTGAACGTGCAGTCGATCATCTTCGGCAACATTCTCGGCATCGCTGATGAAGACGTGTTACAGGTGGAGATTATTATCGGCGTTTCGTTACTGATCTTATGCCTGGTGTGGAAAGACCTGCTGGCGGTATTTTTCGATGAAAACCACGCGGTGTCGATCGGGCTTTCGCCACTCAAGTTGAAGATACTGTTCTTTACCCTGCTTAGCGCCTGCACCGTGGCCGCGCTGCAAACCGTCGGCGCCATCCTGGTGATCGCCATGGTGATCACTCCCGGTGCTACCGCCTATCTGCTGACCGACCGTTTTGGCCGGCTGGTGATTATCGCCATCGCGATCGGTGCCTTGACCAGCGGCTTGGGTGCCTACCTCAGCTTCTTCGTCGATGGGGCCACCGGCGGCGTGATCGTCACGTTGCAAACGCTGGTGTTCCTGGCGGCCTTCCTGTTCGCACCGAAGCACGGGCTGTTAGCCTCAAAACGTCGAGTAAACCGTAGCAACTCTCCGGAGGGCAACTGATGGAACTCCTGTTGCAATGGCTCTCTGAGCCGTTCGCCTATCCCTTTATGCAACGAGCCATCATCGGGGCTATCGTCACCGGTGTCGTCTGCGCCGTGCTGTCTTGCTATCTAGTGTTGAAAGGCTGGTCACTGATGGGTGATGCCATTTCTCACGCCGTGCTCCCCGGCATTGTGCTGGCCTTTGTGTTCGGTATTCCGCTGGTGATTGGCGCATTTCTTTCCGGCATTTTCTGCGCGGTCGCGACGGGTTATCTGAAAGAGCACAGCCGGGTAAAGGAAGACACGGTGATGGGGATCGTATTCTCCGGCATGTTTGCCTTTGGGCTGGTGCTGTTTGCCCGCATCGATACCGATCAACACCTCAGCCATATCCTGTTCGGCAATATGCTGGGGATCACCGACGGTGAGCTACGGCAAACGTTGTGGATCGCCGGGATCACGCTGGCAATCGTGCTGCTCAAGCACCAGGACTTCATGCTCTACTGTTTCGATCCCAATCATGCGCGCGTTATCGGCCTGCCGGTGAAGTTACTGCACTACGGCTTACTGTGCCTGCTGGCGTTAACCATTGTGGCCTCGCTACAGGCGGTGGGGGTGATCCTGGTAATTGCGATGCTGATCGCACCGGGGATTATTGCGTTCACGCTGTGCCGCAGTTTCAACCGGATGTTGATTGTTGCCACCATCGCTTCGGTTTTTTCATGCGTGCTGGGGACGCTGATCAGCTTTCATATCGACGGCGCAACCGGGCCGTGCATCGTGATCGTACAGGCGCTGCTGTTTGTCATCGCCCTGCTCTATAGCCACTTCAAACCCGTGCAACGCAACGAAATCACCGTAGTTAAAAACCATTAAGCCGCCCTCACCCTAACCCTCTCCCCCAGGAGAGGGAACAGAATGTGCCACTGTTGTGGTCTAGTAATATCGAACACCGATAAAGGTTTTTACGCCACCCGCTCCCTGTGGGAAAGAGAACAAAACGTGCCACAGACTGACTCCTGCACCTATCCCCGGCTCCGCACCAGCTCCCTCGCCCTGTGGGAGAGGGTTAGGGTAAGGGGAAAATCCCTACTATGACGTTTCCCGTGTAACAAGGAACTCGGCAAGTTAGCCTGAACCAAGCAGCATTCAGCATAAGCGTACTTAAATTAATCAATAGCGTATATACTTTGACCAGACACGCGGCGATGATATTTTCGTCAATAGATGGCGCAGCTGTGCGCCACATCGTGTTTTCGCAGCAGGAAAGACGCTAACCTAATGAAATCGCAGGCAACACAGAAGGGGATTACTATGTGGCAAGCCGTTAGCCGTCTGTTGAGTGAACATCTTGGCAGCGCAGAAATCCGCGAAAGGACTGAACTGCCCGGGGGAGAAATCCACCCGGCGTGGCGCGTGAGTTACGGTGACAGCGAGGTGTTTGTTAAATGTGATACCCGCGAAATGCTGCCGATATTTACTGCGGAGGCCGATCAACTGGCCTTGCTGGCTCGCAGTAAGACCGTGCGCGTCCCCGAAGTGTATGGGGTTGGCAGCGATCGCGATTACAGTTTCCTGCTATTGGAGTATCAACCCCTTAAGCCGCTGGATGCGCACGGGGCGCACTGCCTCGGGCAACAACTGGCCCGCCTGCACCAGTGGAGCGAACAACCGCAGTTCGGCCTCGACTTCGATAACGACCTTTCCACCACACCGCAGCCCAATGCCTGGCAACGCCGCTGGGCGGAATTTTTTGCCGAGCAACGCATCGGCTGGCAGCTACAGCTGGCGGCGGAAAAGGGCATGACCTTCGGTGATATCGACGAAATTATTGACGTGGTGTATCTGCGGTTGCAACACCATCAGCCTCAGCCTTCCCTGCTGCACGGCGATCTGTGGCCAGCCAACTGTGCTCAGGCCGCGGATGGGCCTTTACTGTTCGATCCAGCCTGCTACTGGGGCGACAGAGAGTGTGATTTGGCGATGCTGCCGCTTTATCCTGAATTGCCCGCCCAGATTTATGACGGCTATCAGAGCGTGTGGCCGCTGGAGGCCGGGTTTATCGAACGCCAGCCGCTGTATCAGCTTTATTACCTGCTCAACCGCAGCAACCTGTTTGGCGGCCAACATCTGGTCATGGCGCAGCGGGCCATCGACAAGCTGCTCCATCCAGAGACGCTGTAATGTCATGGGCGCCGCATAGGGCGCCCGTTCTTTGCAGATCTACGCCACTCCGGCCATTTGCCCTAGCAGCTTGAGCACAAAATAAGCCACCACGGCGATCACCACCGGCAAGATATACAGCGGGAAGTATTGCAGCAATATGGTGTGGTGCGGCAACGTCACCCGCTCTTCCAATTGCTCACGCGTGTGCCCTTCGCTGCCCTTGGCCTGTTCCAGGATCATCTGATCTTCCAATCCTTCACGGATAAACTTCACCTGACGCGACATGCGCGCACCGGAAGTCTGCAATGCCAGGCCGACAAAAATCAGGAAATAGATAATGATAAACATCAGATTAGCGCCGCTAAACAGGCTCTTATCCACGTCCGGTACCGGTGAGTTGTACCAGAAAATATTCAGGAATGGCGTATTGAAGCGCACCATGTCGACCATGACGTGGACAAAATCCAGCATCACGGCGTTGATCCCTCTGGACTTCTCACTGTGTTGATAAACAAAACCCAGCAGTGAAACCAGCGTTGACAGTAACGCCGGGATGAAAACGACCCATCCGAAAATGCGTTTCAGTATGGCAACGCGCCCAGCCTGTTGATACGTCATGTGTTCCCCTTGTAAGCGACGCAATCGTTGTTGCGCTAAGTCTACCTGTAGTTAATGAAACTCGCCCACCGTTTTCTTTATCTTCCCCCCAGTTCCAGAGAGATCCTGTACTTTGGGAAAACACCCCGGGCCCGAAGGGTGCAGGCGCCCGAACAAAAATGATAGAGTGGCGAAAACATTTTCTTTTACTGGTGCTGCAGGAGTTAATTGTTAATGGCTTATTCGCAACGCATAGCAACCGCAATTTTTGATATGGACGGTCTACTGATCGACTCTGAACCCCTGTGGTTACAGGCAGAAATGGATATTTTCAGCTCATTGGGGCTGGATCTGTCCGATCGTCACAACCTGCCGGATACGCTGGGTTTACGTATCGATCTGGTGGTACGAATGTGGTTCCAGGCCATGCCGTGGCAAGGGCCTTCTCAGGAGGAAGTGGCTGGCCGCATTATCGAGCGGGCCATCGAGTTGGTACGGGAAAAGCGCCCGTTGCTGCCTGGGGTGCAACAAGCGCTGGAACTGTGCCGTAGCCTGGATTTAAATATTGGGCTGGCCTCCGCCTCTCCGCTACATATGCAGCAGCAGGTGCTGAAGATGTTCGATCTGGAGAGCTATTTCGATCAGTTGGTTTCAGCCGAATACCTGCCGTACAGCAAACCGCACCCGGAAGTCTATCTGATCGCCGCCGAACGCCTGGGCAGCGATCCACAGCACTGCATTACTCTGGAAGACTCCTTCAACGGTATGATTGCCACCAAAGCAGCGCGTATGAAATCGATCGTGATCCCTGCGCACGAATACAGCCAGGATCCGCGCTGGGCCTTGGCCGACCTTAAGTTGCAAAGCCTAGAGCAGTTAACTGCCGCCCATCTGGCCTGATCTTGACGGCATCGGCCCCGCCGGTGCCCTTTTCCCTCCCCCTGCACTCGCAAAATAAATAAAACACCATTTCATTTTTATTGAATTAAGACACCATTCAAATTATGCTAGTCGCATAAAGAAAACACCGGGCCATTAGGTGACACTGTCACTGCCACGCAGTTGCCATCGAAAGCCCGGTGCTTTCTTCCCTCACGGCAAGAGAGCAACGCTATGATTCTGAATTCCTTCGACTTAACGGGCAAAGTGGCGCTGATCACCGGCTGTAATACCGGCCTGGGGCAAGGCATTGCGATTGGGTTGGCGCAGGCCGGTTGCGACATTATCGGCGTGAACCGCAGTCAGCCCGTTGAGACCATGAGCAAAGTTACCCAGACTGGGCGTCGATTCCTGAATTTGAACGCCGATCTCGGCAATATCGACGCCATCCCTTCTCTGCTAGCCACCGCCGTTGAGGCGTTTGGCAGAATCGATATCCTGGTGAACAACGCAGGAATTATCCGCCGTGAAGATGCCCTGAATTTCAGTGAACAAGACTGGGATGAGGTGATGGACGTCAATATCAAGACCCTGTTCTTTATGGCACAGGCGGTGGCCAAACAGTTCATCAGCCAGGGCAGCGGCGGTAAAATTATCAATATTGCTTCGATGCTTTCTTTCCAGGGCGGCATTCGCGTACCGTCTTACACCGCGTCGAAAAGCGCGGTACTCGGCCTCACCCGGCTATTGGCCAATGAATGGGCACAGTACCAGATTAACGTTAACGCCATTGCACCGGGCTATATGGCCACCAACAACACCCAGCAGCTCCGTACCGATGAAGACCGTAACCAGCAGATCCTCGAGCGCATCCCGGCAGGGCGCTGGGGAACGCCGGATGACTTGATGGGCCCGACCGTCTTCCTTGCCTCGGCAGCGTCCGACTACGTTAATGGCTACACGCTCGCGGTAGACGGTGGCTGGCTCGCTCGCTGATCTCCACAGCAAACATATCCTTCCTCCGAATTTGAGCGGGCGCAGCATTTGCAGCGCCCCTACATTACCAGTCTTCCTGTATACCTCGTCCGTCATAAACACCGTTTCAACCCTTTGTAAAACGGCGTTAAATTAACAACTCGTTACAGGGTAACCGCTTCCGTAACTGTAAAAATTCCCATATACTGGATAAATTAACAGTTTAGTGGCCGGAATATAGCAACATGACCGCGGAAGGACATCTCATATTCTCTGTTGCCTGCGCGATCTTTGCCAAGAAAGCGGAGGTGACACCCGTGCTCGCCGCTGGCGATTGGTGGCACATCATTCCCGCCGCGCTACTGACGTCACTGCTACCCGATATCGATCACCCTAAATCCATCCTGGGCCAGCGCCTGCGCTGGATAGCCATCCCGATATCTCGCGCCTTTGGTCACCGCGGTTTCACCCATAGCCTGTTGGCGATCGTCGGCGGCATGTGGCTATTTCAGCTAGAAGTACCGCGCGGTTGGCCCATCCCCGCAGACGTGCTGCACGCCATGATTATCGGTTATTTCAGCCACCTGCTGGCCGATATGCTCACCCCTGCCGGCGTGCCGTTGCTTTGGCCCTGCCGCTGGCGTTTCTGCCTGCCAATATTGAACTCACAAAAAGGCAACCAGTTGGAGCGGGTGCTGTGTATAGTTTTGGTGGCTTTCGCCATCTTCTGGCAAGGGGATTACACCTTTCCCGTGCAGTCGTATTTTGAGCAAATAAAAAATATCCGGCTGTGATCACAAAAAACCGTCTATTTTCCCGTCTTTCCGCTCATTACATCGACGATTTCAAGCCAAAAGTTATATTAAATTCTTTTTAGATATAAGTGCGCTTCATCGCAAACTGTTACGATATTTACATCGCATTACATCGGTGCTTGGCACCTTTAATTATAAAAAAACAAGATTGGAGACATTGGGGATGAATCTACCGCTCGTATTAAACGTGCTGGTTTTTGCCGCCCTCCTTTTGCTGTTGGCGCAAACCCGCCATAAGCAATGGAGCCTGGCTAAAAAAGTGCTGGTCGGCCTGGTACTTGGTGTGGTGTTCGGTTTGGCACTGCAACTGGTTTACGGCGCGGACAACCCGGTACTGAAAGCGTCTATCGGCTGGTTTAACATCGTCGGCAACGGCTATGTACAGCTGCTGCAAATGATCGTGATGCCGCTGGTTTTCGCCTCTATCCTGAGCGCGGTAGCCAAGTTGCACAACGCTTCCTCGCTGGGCAAAATCAGCTTCCTGACCATTGGTACCCTACTGTTTACCACGCTGATCGCCGCACTGGTGGGCGTATTGGTCACCAACCTGTTCGGACTGACCGCAGAAGGTCTGGTCCAGGGCACACAAGAAACGGCTCGTTTGTCGGCGATCGAAACCAACTACGCGGGTAAAGTGGCCGATCTGAGCGTACCGCAACTGATCCTGTCATTCGTGCCGAAAAACCCGTTTGCCGATCTGACCGGGGCTAACCCAACGTCAATCATCAGCGTGGTGATTTTCGCTGCCTTCTTGGGTGTGGCTTCGCTGCAACTGCTTAAAGATGACCAACCGAAGGGCCAGCGCGTGCTAGTAGCTATCGATACCCTGCAAGCCTGGGTGATGAAACTGGTCCGTCTGGTGATGAAGCTGACGCCTTACGGCGTACTGGCGTTGATGACCAAGGTCGTTGCAGGCTCCAATATCCACGACATTATCAAGCTGGGCAGCTTTGTGGTTGCCTCTTACCTTGGTCTGGCGATCATGTTCGTGGTTCACGGCCTGCTGCTGAGCTTCACCGGCGTTAATCCGCTGAAATTCTTCCGCAAGGCGTGGCCGGTGCTGACCTTTGCCTTCACCAGCCGTTCAAGCGCTGCCAGCATCCCGCTGAACGTCGAAGCACAGACTCGCCGTCTGGGCGTGCCGGAGTCGATTGCCAGCTTCTCGGCTTCATTTGGTGCCACTATTGGTCAGAACGGTTGTGCGGGTCTCTACCCGGCAATGCTGGCGGTGATGGTTGCGCCAACCGTAGGCATCAACCCTCTGGACCCACTGTGGATCGCAACGCTGGTCGGTATTGTTACCGTCAGTTCAGCCGGTGTTGCCGGTGTGGGCGGTGGTGCGACCTTTGCTGCGCTGATTGTTCTGCCAGCGATGGGCCTGCCGGTAACCCTGGTCGCCCTGCTGATTTCGGTTGAACCGTTGATCGACATGGGCCGTACCGCGCTGAACGTTAGTGGTTCGATGACCGCAGGTACCGTCACCAGCCAACTGATGAAGCAGACCGACAAAGCCATTATGGACAGCGAAGACGAAGCGGAACTGGCTCACCGGTAACCCTAGACTGATTTGCAACTGAACCGGCGCCCAGGCGCCGGTTTTTTTTCGCCAGGACTGCCAATGATATCTCATTAGTATTAGTGTGTAGCAAATAGGATCCGTGGAACCCATTATGATTGAAACCCGCCTGCTACATCAGTTCATCGCCGTCGCCGAGGAATTGCACTTCAATCGCGCAGCGTAACGGCTGCATATGGCGCAGCCCCCGTTGAGTCAGGCTATTCGTCGGCTGGAGCATGAGATCGGCGCTCCCCTGTTTGAACGCACCAATCGCAGCGTGTCGCTCACGCCTGCCGGAACCGACTTTCTGGCAACGGCAAGAAAGGTGTTGCGCCTGCTTGATGAAGGCGTCGAACAGACCAGGAGGGTAGCGCAAGGCATCGAAGGCCATCTCACGTTAACCTTCATCAATATCGCCCCCTATAACGCATTGCTAGGTGCATTGCAGCGCTTCCGCGCTGCATTCCCCGCCATCTCCTTCACGATGCGTGAGGCCACGACTCAAGAGCAAATCGAGGCTCTGGAACATGGCCGCGCCGAGCTCGGTTTCATGAGGCCACCGGGAAGGACAGCTCCGGAGCTGCAGTTCGAGTGCATTCTGCGCGAACCCATCGTGATCGCTCTGCCAACCACACACCCTCTCGCGTGCCACGAAATCATTCCACTGACCGCACTGCGCGATGACGCCCAGGTATCGTCACCACGGCACCTGGGCCAGGGCTTCCATGACCAACTGGTTGAGCTTTGTGCAGCGGCGGGGTTCATGCCACGCATTGCCCAACAGGCGCGGCAGCTGCACACTCTGGTTGCGTTGGTGGCCAGCGGCTTCGGCGTAGCACTGTTGTCCGCGTCACTGGCGCAGGAGGGTCGCAAAGACGTGGTATTCCGACCAATCCAGGTCAATGCACCAGACGCACTGCGGCATGTGGAATTGCTGATGGCTTGGAACCCGCACAAGCCATCTTCAATTCGCGACAAACTGATCGATGAGGTGCGAGATGCCATGGCATCGGCACCCTTGATTGAAACCTGATAAGTCTTGTTTCGGTACAAATAAGATATTTTACACTCAGGAGCGGTCACTCCATCATCGTGCCATTGCCAAACGGAGGTACATGATGACAGATCGACGCTCAGACGAGCTTTTCAAAGACAAGGTAGCTATCGTCACCGGTGCTGGCCGCGGGCTTGGCAACGCTTACGCCAAAGCCCTCCTGGAGCGTGGTGCAAGGGTGATCGTTAGCGACCTGGGTACCGGCCTGACCGGCGATGGTGCTGACCCAGAGGTAATGAGCGAAGCGGTTCATGACTTGCAGGCCGACCCTGGTTCGTTCATCACCCACAACGGGCGCCTGGATAACGAGATGGGTTGCCAGCAACTTGTAGCGCTGGCCATCGCGCAATTCGGCGCGCTGGATATCCTGATCCATAACGCTGGTTGGGTCGGCTATCAGCCCATTGAGACACAGGAAGAGGTATTCCTTGAGCGCTCCCTTGGCATCAACGTGCGTGCGCCGATCTGGTTGAGCAAGCACGCCTGGGTGCATCTCAAACGTTCCCAATCACCTCGGATCGTGCTGACGACCTCTGACCGTGCCATGCGCAGCCAGGCCTGACGGCCTACGCCGCTGGCAAGATGGCCCAAGTCGGCATCATGAATGCCCTGAGCATGGAAGGAAAACCGGACGGCATCCTGGTCAACGCTATCTCTCCGGTGGCTAAAACCCGCATGTGGGGGATCACGCAGTCTCCCACAGACCTCAAGCCCGAGTGGGTGGTGCCAGGCTTGCTGTATCTGGCCAGCTCGTTATGTCAAGACACAGGCGTGATCCTGCGCGCCAGCAACGGCCAGTTCACCGCCACCCGCTTTTGTGAAAACCCAGACGTAACCTATCCTACGGATCTGGCGCGCATTGAGTGTGCCAGCGTGGAAGACGTCGCCCACAATTGGCAACGCATCAAGGAGTTTGGCGATGCGTGACGGGGGTCATCTGCACAAGATCGCCGAAGTCCGCGCCGACCTTGGCGAGAGTCCTATCTGGGATAAAGACAACCGCCTTTTGTACTTCGTCGATATCTCTGGTGGCAAGATTAACGTGATGACCCCGCAAGCACGGGTGGCAACCGTTTATCAATCATCGGCACGCATCGGTGCTCTGGCCCTCACGGATAGAGGCAATCTGATCTTCACCGAAGACGCGCGGGTTGCCATTCTTGATCCCAAACAAGGAGTGGTCCGCACGCACTCCAGCGCAGTCCATAACCAAGCCAGTTATCGGTTCAACGATGGGGCCTGCGATCCGCAAGGACGCTTTATCACCGGCCTGATGCACGAGGGGCCGAACCGTGAGGCCGGAGCGCTGTACCGCTATGACAGTGAACTTAGCGCCCAAGCGATCCAGAGGAATATCGCACTGCCTAATGGCCTTGCCTGGTCGGAAGATGACCACACGCTGTTCTTTGTCGATTCCATCGCACGTTCAATATTTCGGGCCGCATACGCTCCCAACGGGGAACTGGGGGCCGTGATGTGCTTCGCCGAAACCCCAGCCGAGCTGGGACGTCCCGATGGTATCACCCTGGATCGTGCCGGAGGGCTGTGGGTCTGTATGTTCAACGGAGGATGTTTGCTGCACTACGACCGTAACGGCAGCCTGAGCGGGCGCGTCGCCATGCCCGTACCGCGCCCCACCAGTTGCTGCTTTGGCGGGGAAGGTCTGGAAACCTTATTCATCACCACGGCGCGCTTTGCCATGACGGCTTCAGAACTGGCTGAATACCCTGATTCTGGGGATCTCTTTGCTATTCGTCCAGCCATTGCCGGTGTTCCACGTCACTTGTTCAAAGAGTGCAAGATAGGCGAATAGCAGAGTAGTTGGATTTTATAAACCGAGGAGAGATTTCGAAGGCTGGGCGAGAAAGCGTAGGGGCGAAGCTATGCTCAGCCCCCTCCAACTACGGCAAGCTTAAAACGGATAGTCGTGATAACCCATTTGCGCTGAAATCAGACGAGCGGCGGTATGTAACTGCGCCACGTAGCCCTCTTTGCCTTCTTCAGAGAAGCGGATGGTCGGGAAGGAGATGCTCAAGCCCGCGATCACCACGCCAAAACGGTCAAACACGGGCACCGCGATGCAGCGCAAGCCTTCTTCCTGTTCTTCGATATCTTCGCCAAACCCCTGCTCACGTACCTTATCCAATAGCGGCAGTAACTCTGTAGCGCTGGCGATGGTGTGCGGAGTGCTGCGGGTAAACTCGACATGGGACAGGATTTCTTCCACTTCGCCGCGATCGCGCCAGGCTAGCAAGACTTTACCAATCGCGGTGCTGTGCAGCGGGTTACGGCGACCGATGCGTGAATACATACGCAGGTTATACATGGAGTCGATTTTGTGGATATAGACGATGCTGTCTTCATCCAGCGCCCCCAGGTGGATGGTCTCACGCGTCTGGTTAGACAGTTCACGCATCTGGATGTCTGCACTGCGGATCAAATCGACGTTTTGCAGCGATTTGGCACCCAGTTCAAACAGCTTGAGGGTCAGCGAATATTTCTCCGACTCCCCTTCCTGTGAGACATAGCCCAGCGACTTCATGGTTTGCAGGAAACGGTAAACGGTACTTTTGGACATCATTACCCGCTGTGAAAGCTCGGTAATGCCGATCTCACGCTCATCACCCAGTGCCTGCAGGATGCCAAACACTTTCAGCACTGATGAAACGGAATCCGGTTGTTTGTCTAGATCTGCGTTAGCCATGGTTAATACCTTAACTTAACTATTATTGTTTTAGGAAATTTGAACAAGAGTTTCAGTATAATCGGAACATTTCACCCCATGCAATGGAAGTTGCACAATATTCGCCATTATTGATGGGATTAGCGGCAGACATCCCACTACTTTTACATTTAGCACAGAAACGGCGGGTGCATTCGGCGGGAAATATGATTAGCATTGTAATATTCCCCCTGTTTAATAACTACCTCCATGACAACGCTTGCAAATTCCGACGGCTTACCCGTCCCGCAACGCTACGGAGCAATCCTGGCCATTGCGCTAGGCATTACCGTTTCAGTGCTTGACGGAGCGATCGCCAACGTGGCCTTGCCGACCATCGCCCGCGATCTTAACGCCAGCCCGGCCAGCTCGATCTGGGTGGTCAATGCCTATCAGTTGGCGATCACCATCTCGCTGCTATCGCTGGCTTCCTTGGGCGATCTGATTGGCTATCGCCGCATCTATCAGGCTGGTCTGCTGGTATTCTGCATTACCTCGTTATTCTGCGCCCTGTCCGATTCGCTATTCACCTTGACGATTGCCCGCGTGCTGCAGGGGTTTGGTGCCGCAGCGATTATGAGCGTCAATACCGCCCTGATCCGCATTATCTATCCGCAGCGCTTTCTCGGCCGAGGCATCGGCATAAACTCGTTGATCGTAGCCTTCTCTTCCGCCGCCGGGCCTACGGTCGCCGCCGCCATTTTATCCGTGGCCTCCTGGCAGTGGCTCTTTGCCATCAACCTGCCGATCGGCATCGTCGCACTGATGCTAGGGATGAAATTTTTACCGGCCAACAGCCAGAAAAGCAGCAATCAGCGCTTTGACCCTACCAGCGCGGTGATGAATGCCCTGACGTTTGGCCTGCTGATCACCGCCATCAGCGGTTTTGCCCAAGGCCAAAGCCTGCTGCTGATTGCCGCTGAAATCGCGGCGTTGCTGGTGATTGGTTACTTCTTTGTGCGCCGTCAGTTGCGGCAGACATCCCCTTTACTGCCGGTGGATCTGCTGCGCATCCCTATTTTTGCGCTGTCGATGGGCACCTCGATCTGCTCTTTTGCCGCCCAGATGCTGGCCATGGTGTCGTTACCCTTCTTCCTGCAGGCCTCTCTGGGCCGTGACGAGGTGGCGACGGGTTTGCTGTTAACTCCCTGGCCGTTGGCCATTATCGTGATGGCGCCGATTGCAGGCCGCCTGGTGGAGCGTGTTCATGCAGGGTTACTGGGAGGGATTGGTTTGGCGACCTTCGCGCTCGGTTTGTTCCTGCTGGCGCTGTTGCCACATAACCCGACGGATCTGGATATCATCTGGCGCATGGTGCTGTGCGGTGCGGGCTTTGGGTTATTCCAATCGCCCAACAACCACACCATTATTTCTGCCGCCCCACGCCACCGCAGCGGCGGAGCTAGTGGCATGCTGGGCACAGCGCGATTATTGGGGCAAACCTCTGGCGCGGCGCTGGTGGCTCTGATGTTCAACCTGTTCCCCACCAGCGGCACACACGCTTCGTTGGTGTTGGCGGGGATCTTCGCCAGCGTCGCTGCCGTAGTGAGTTGCCTGCGTATCACTCAACCCCGTGCGAATCTCGCTGAACCTGGCAAATAGCTTATCGGACGCAGCATGCGTGTTATCTGCGGCGCCCGCTTGAATAGCAAAAACCCCGGCGAGCCGGGGTTTTCGTTTGATACAACGTTATTTCAGATACTGGCCGGAACGCAGCGCTTCGATACGCTTGTCCAACGGCGGGTGTGACATAAACAGCTCGCTGAACGACTTGGATTTGCCGTTGATGCAGAAAGCCATCAGGGTGCCCGCTTCCTGCGGTTCATAGCTGGTTTTCAAACGTTGCAGCGCAGCGATCATCTTCTCGCGGCCGACCAGTTTGGCTGAACCCGCATCGGCGTGGAATTCACGATGACGTGAGAACCACATGGTGATAATGCTGGCCAGAATACCAAATACCAGCTCCAACACCATCGAAACACCGAAGTAAATCATCGGGTTGCCGTTACCTTCGCCTTCCCCATCACGGTTGCCTAGGAAACCGGCGGCCACCTGGGCAATCAGGCGCGACACGAAGATCACGAAGGTGTTCACCACCCCTTGGATCAGCGTCATGGTCACCATGTCGCCATTGGCAACGTGGCTGATTTCGTGGGCGATCACCGCTTCCGCCTCATCACGGCTCATGCTTTGCAACAGGCCGGTACTGACCGCCACCAGCGATGCATCGCGGCGAGCGCCGGTCGCAAAGGCGTTGATGTCCGGTGCCTGGTAGATGGCCACCTGCGGCATGGCGATACCCGCCTGCTGCGATTGGCGGCGCACCGTGTCCAACAGCCAGCGTTCGGTTTCGTTACGCGGCTGCTCAATCACTTCCCCACCGACGGAGCGTAGCGCCATCCATTTGGACATCAGCAGTGAAACAAACGCACCGCCAAAACCGAACAGACCGGCCATGATCATCAGGCCCTGAACGCTACTGGATTGGATCCCTGTCAGGCTAAGCACCAGCCCGAAAACCAACATCACCGCCAGGTTGGTGAGCAGGAACAAAGCTATACGCATCATAGAATGTTTACTTCCTCGTTATTTGTTAACAAAACGCGACCTCAGATACCCAGATCTTATGGGCATTGGTCACAATTTCAAGATTGGCAGGCCATTAAGCCACTAAAAATACGTAACTTTACAAAGTCACGAAGAAACAAGGGTTTTACAAAGTGTAAACGATTTCTGAGCCCAGAGTGGAGACCTCAACAGAAATTTTAGTGCGGGTATGGCAAAAAAAAAGCGCACCCGAAGGTGCGCTCGATAGCGTTAAACCCGCAAATAACTTACTTGGCGGCGGCCGTCTGTTGCGATGGCTGCTGCTTTTCGTTATTGGCCAGATCCAGTGCGATCTTGACCGTTTCATCCAGATACGGATCCGGTTCCTTGTAGTCCTTTGGCAGGTCTTCCAGGGACTTCAGCGGTTTCTTACCCTCACGCTCCAGACGCTCATTAATACGCTTCAGGCGCGTAGCATCATCGTCATGGTTCTCTTTCTCACGGGTAGCCAGATTGAGAGAAACGATGTTGCGCTTGTCTTTCAACGCCTTGTAATGGGCAATATCCTGCGCGATGTATTGGAACTCGGGATCCTTGGCGATACGCTGCGCATGGTCTTTCAGCAGTTGCGGTTCAAACGGCTTCAAATCACCGGTTTTGGTGTAGGCAGCTGCATTAATGCTATCCCACGGCATGGCGTTATCTTCGAAGCTCTCGCCGGTTTCTGCCGGATCGATCCCCGTTGGCATCAGAATATCTGGCGTAACGCCTTTACGCTGGGTACTGCCACCGTCAACGCGATAGAACTTCTGGATGGTGTACTGGACAGAACCCAGTGCAGGCCATTCAGGACGCAGCATCTGATCGTAAATCCGGTTCAGTGAACGGTACTGCTGCACCGTGCCTTTACCAAAGGTAGGCTCGCCCACGATCAGCGCACGACCATAGTCTTGCATTGCCGCAGCAAAAATCTCGGAAGCGGAGGCGCTGAAGCGGTCAACCAGCACCACCAGCGGGCCTTTGTAGTAGACAACGCCGTCGTTATCCGCATCTTCTCGGATCTTGCCGTTGTTATCACGCACCTGAACAACCGGGCCACTTGGGATAAACAGACCAGAAAGCGATACCGCCTCGGTCAATGCCCCACCGCCGTTGCCACGCAGATCGATAATCAGACTGTCGACGTTCTGCTTGGCCATCTTTTGCAGCTGAACTTTGACGTCATCGGTCAGGCCGACGTAGAAGCCAGGGATGTCCATCACTGCGACCTTCTGCTTGCCGACGGTCTTGATAGTCATTTTAACTGCGCGATCTTCCAGGCGGATACGCTCACGAGTCAGCGTAACTATCCGGGTTTTGGTGCCTTTACCTGCTGGCAGGATCTCCAGGCGAACCTTGCTGCCCTTCGGCCCTTTGATCTGCGAGACGACGTCGTCAAGACGCCAGCCGATCACGTCAACCATCGGTTTGCCTGCCTGGCCAACGCCGACAATACGGTCACCTACGGCGATCGCCTTGCTCTTGGCTGCCGGGCCGCCTGCCACCATGGAGTTGATCACGGTGTAATCATCATCCATCTGCAACACGGCACCAATCCCTTCAAGCGAGAGACTCATCTCGGTATTGAACTGTTCGGTATTGCGTGGAGACAGGTAGTTGGTGTGCGGATCGATTTCGTGGGCAAACGCGGTCATGATCAGCGAGAACACGTCTTCGCTGTTGCTTTGCGTCAGGCGTTTGATCGCAAACTGATAACGCTTGGTCAGTGTGTCACGGATCTCTTTATCCGTTTTGCCGGTCAGCTTCAGGTTCAACTGATCGTATTTGACCTTGGCATCCCACAGGCGGTCCAATTCTGCCTTGTCTTTCGGCCACGGCGCTTTGCTGCGGTCGACGTCAATGGTGTCGTTGCCGGTGAAGTTCATCGGCTTGTCGAGCAACGATAGCGCATACTGATAGCGCTCAAAGCGGCGTTTTTGCGCCAGATTGAACAGTGCATAAGGCGTAACCAGTTTGCCGGATTTCAGCTCTTCACCCAGCGTGCTGCGTTTGTCGGCAAATTGCGCGACGTCAGAGGCCAGCAGCACATTGTGGCTGTAGTCCAGCATATTCAGGTAGCGATCGAAGATCTTGCCTGAAAAATCCGCATCCAGAGCAAACTGGCGATAATGAGAGCGAGTGAAGCGCGAGGTTACGCGCTCACTCACGGTTGCATGTTCAGCTTCCTGCTCAAGCTTGGGCAGTTGATCGATGCGGATGTTGGCTGTATCCGCTCCGTAACTGACACCCGCCCACAGCAAAGCCACAACTGCGGTTAATCTGACAAATTTGTTCATGCCTTGGTTGGCCTCCGTATCAGAACTGCAAGTGTTCTGCGCGCACAATCATCGCCAGACCGGAGGAGAGCTGTACACGAACGCCATCTTTGGCGATTTCGAGTACGGTTGCGTCCATCGCGCTCTGACCTGCTCTGACTTTGATTTCCTGGCCAATTTGCAGTTTTGAGATGTCTGTGACTGGCACATGACGCGGCTGGCTGGCCTCTTTGGCTACACGAGGTTCACGAGCTTGCTGTGGGCGTGCTTGTTGTGGGCGCGGCTTGCGGTTCTCTGCTGCGGCTCCGCCTTCACGACGTACGGCTGGCTTTTTGCCGGCAGGACGCGGACGACGAGGCTCGGCAGTGGCAGACTCACCAGCAGCTTCACGTTTTTTGGCATTCTGTTCGGCACGCTGTGCCTGAACGCGCGCTTTGGCTTCTTCAAGCTGCTGGCGAGCATGATCGACATGCTGCTGTTCCAGCTCACCGCACGGGTTACCGTCCAGGTCTACACGCTGGGCGCCAACTTTGACACCGTACAGGTAACGCCAGCTTGAGGTATACAGGCGCAAAGCTGAACGCAGCTGCGTTTTGCTGAGGTTCTCTTCCCCTTGTACACGTTCTACCAGATCCTGAAAAATACCGATTTTCAGCGGGCGTGCTTCGCCTTCGGCGCTAAAGCAGAGCGGGAAACGCTCGGCAAGAAAAGCAATGACTTCTTTAACTGTGTTCAACTTGTGTTGATTTTCCATGAAATTTCCTGATTACAACGGGTTGCCAACAAGCCGCAGGCATGAACAGGCGTCATTATAATGACGCCATCGCTAAATGCCACGTTAACCGTAGATCAACTTGCCGCTACAGTGACATATTTCGCAAAATTGCTCTGTGCCAGCCGTGCGCAAAGCCCCGCCACCACTGCTTTCAGGCCGATTTCGTCCTGTTCATCGAAGCGTTGATAAACTGTGCTGTCGATATCCAGAACACCGATGACCTGACCACTGACGTCTAACGGCAACACAATTTCCGCGTTGCTGGCGGCATCGCAGGCGATATGTCCAGGAAATGCATGAACATCGCCAACGCGCTGCACCTGATTCTGCGCCGCTGCCGTACCGCACACGCCCTTACCCAACGGGATCCGCACGCAGGCAATCTTGCCTTGGAACGTACCTAGCACCAGTTGATGGCCTTCCATCAGGTAAAAACCGACCCAGTTCACGTCATCAAGACGCTCATTGAGTAGCGCACTGGCGTTAGACAAGGCGGCGATAAAATTATCTTCCCCATCCAGCAATGCGCTCAAATCGCGTTTTAATTCCGCGTAGAATGATTCTTTAGTCATGATTAACCGTTCAAATACTCAAATAGCTTCGACTTAACCCGTATAAAATAAGCATTAAATGCGTATAGCCACAAGGTTAATCATCTGTTGCTTCACAAAACACGGTACAACAGGGTATGTTTGCCGTCTAAAAATCATTTGTAACCTGCGATGCTAATCCCTTTTTACCGGTTGATAGCATTGACGGGTTGGTTTTCAAGCTACGCTAAGTAGACCTCAGGTCGCCAAACAGCATTCATGATGAAGATACTCGCCATTACCGGCCCGCTCTCCAAGGCTCGCCACCAACGCTGTTGTGAATGCGATTTGCTGTTCACGTTGCCGCCGTTAACCCGCAATCAGGCCGCCTACTGCCCACGTTGCAACGCCAAAGTGGTGAATGGCCGCGACTGGTCAATGACCCGCCTGACCGCGGTAGCCGTCACCATGCTGTTACTGATGCCCTTTGCCTTTAGCGAGCCGTTGATCAGCATCCGCCTGCTCGGCACGAAGATTAACGCTAGCCTGTTGGAAGGCATCTGGCAAATGAGCAGCCAGGGGGATCCGTTTACCGCCAGCATGGTCGCCTTCTGCACCATCGGCGCGCCGTTGACGCTATCTCTGTCATTGCTGTACCTGTGGTTTGGCCATGCGCTCGGCATGAACCTGCGGCCAGTGCTGCTGATGCTGGAGCGCCTGAAAGAGTGGATCATGCTCGATATTTACCTGATCGGTATGGTGGTCGCGGCGATCAAGGTCAAGGAATATGCAGATATTGAACCCGGCAGCGCCCTGATTGCCTATCTGGCATTGACCCTGCTCAGCCTGCTGACGCTGATCCACATGAACCTGGAGCAGATGTGGGAGCGCTACTATCCGCAGGAACAGCCAGAGGGCAAACCAGAGGCATTACACGTCTGCCTCGCCTGCCATTTTACCGGTTTTCAGGATGAGCGTGGCCGCTGCCCCCGCTGTCATGTGCCGATGTGTCATCGCCAACCTTACAGCCTGCAAAAAACCTGGGCCGCGCTGATTGCCGCGATCGTGCTGCTGATCCCCGCCAACCTGCTGCCGATCTCGGTGGTCTACGCCAACGGCGCGCGTATGGAAGATACCATTTTCAGCGGCGTCGTTTCGCTGGCCAACTCGGGCAACATGCCAATCGCCGCCATCGTATTTATCGCCAGCGTCCTGGTGCCCTTTACCAAGGTGATCGTACTGCTGGTGCTGCTGTTCAGCATTCATTTCAAAACGTCGCACAGCCTCAAAACCCGCATCCGGTTGCTCCGGCTGGTCACCTGGGTTGGCCGCTGGTCGATGCTCGATCTGTTCGTGATCTCGTTGATGATGTCGCTGATCAATCGCGACCAACTGTTTTCTTTTACTATGGGGCCAGCAGCTTTTTACTTTGGGTCTGCGGTTATTTTAACTATCCTTGCCGTACAGTGGCTGGACAGCCGATTGATTTGGGATGCACATGCAACAGGAAACGCCGAATACGCCGACTGAGGCGCGGGTCAAAAACAAGCGCCGAATCTCGCCATTCTGGTTACTGCCGTTTATCGCCCTGCTGATTGCCGGGTGGCTGGTCTATACCAATTACCAGGAGAGCGGCAATAGTGTCACCATAGACTTCCAGTCTGCGGCGGGTATTGTCGCTGGCCGTACGCCGGTACGTTACCAGGGTGTGGACGTGGGCACCGTGCAAAGCATTTCGCTGAGCAAGGATCTGCGGAGTATCGTGGTTGAAGCCAGCATCAAGAGCGATCTGGAAGACTCACTGCGGGAAGGCACACAATTCTGGCTGGTCACGCCCAAAGCCTCGTTGGCTGGGGTGTCCGGCCTGGATGCACTGGTCGGTGGTAACTACATCGGCATGATGCCGGGCCGTGGCAAACCTCAAACCCACTTCACCGCGCTGGATACGCAGCCGAAATACCGCCTGAATACCGGCGAGTTGATGATCCACCTGCAAGCAGACGACCTCGGTTCCTTGAACACTGGCTCGCTAGTCTATTATCGCAAGATCCCGGTCGGTAAAGTGTATGACTACACTATTTCGCCGGGTAACAAGGGCGTGATCATCGACGTGCTGATCGACCGCCGCTTTGCCAATCTGGTGAAGGACAACACCCGTTTCTGGAACGTTTCCGGTTTTAAAGGCGATTTCAGCCTGTCCGGCGCCAGCGTGCAGATGGAGAGCCTGGCCGCGCTGGTAAACGGTGCGATAGCCTTTGACTCCCCGCTAGACGGCAAGCAGGCCAAGGCCGATCAAAACTATACGCTGTATCCGGATCTGGCCCGTAGCCAGCGTGGGGTTAACATCTCACTGGACCTGCCCGACGGTAATAGCCTGAGCGAGGGCCGCACGCCGCTGATGTATCAAGGATTGCAGGTTGGCACGCTGACTCGCCTGGCCCTGCAACAGGATAGCAAGGTCACCGGCGAACTCACCATCGATCCTTCGGTGGTCGATCTGATGCGCAGCGGCACGCGCATTGAGATGCGTAGCCCAAAAGTCAGCCTTAACGACGCCAAGCTGAGTCAGCTGTTAACCGGTAACACCCTGGAATTGGTGCCGGGTGAAGGCGAACCCCAGCAGCATTTTACCGTGTTGGACAGTAGTAAAACGCTGCTGCAACAGCCTGGCGTGGTGACGGTCACCTTGAATGCCCCGCAAAGCTACGGCATCGACGTTGGGCAACCGTTAATCGTGCACGGTATCAAGGTCGGGCAAATCCTGACCCGTACCCTGACCGACGGCGGTGTGACCTTTACGGCAGCGATCGAAGCTCAGCACCGCAGCTTGCTGCATAAAGACAGTAAATTCGTGGTCAACAGCCGGGTGGATGTCAAATTCGGGCTGGACGGCGTGCAAGTGTTAGGTGCCAGCGCTCAGGAGTGGCTAGACGGTGGCGTACGCCTGATCCCTGGGGGTAAAGGCGAACCGGACGCGCAGTATCCGCTGTACAGCAACGTGGAAAAAGCCGCCGAGGGCATCGTCGGCAACAGCCCACTGCCCACCTTGACGCTTACCGCCACCAGCCTGCCAGATGTGCAAGCTGGCTCGGTGGTGTTATACCGCAAGTTCCAGGTGGGGGAGATTGTCAACGTACGGCCCAAGGCCAACGAGTTTGACGTTGAGGTTTATATCAGCCCGGAATACCGCAAGCTGTTAACCAGCGAAAGCATTTTCTGGGCGGAAGGCGGTGCCAAGGTGCAATTGAACGGCAGCGGCCTGACAGTGCAGGCTTCCCCGCTCAACCGCGCGCTGAAAGGCGCTATCAGCTTTGATAACCTGCAGGGCGTAACGCTGGATAAAGGGGCCAAACGCGTGCTGTACGCCTCAGAAACCGCCGCTCGCGCCGTGGGTAGCCAGATCACGTTACGCACCTATGATGCCAGCAAACTATCCCCTGGCATGCCAATACGCTATCTGGGCATTGATATCGGCCAGCTTGAATCACTGAAACTGGCACCGGAGCGTAACGAGGTGTTGGCAAAAGCAGTATTGTACCCAGAGTATGTGAAAACCTTTGCCCGTCTCGGCAGCCGTTTCGCCATCGTTTCACCGGAGATTTCTGCCGCTGGGGTCAATAATCTTGACTCCCTGTTGCAGCCCTATATCAACGTGGAACCCGGCCACGGCGGATCAATGCGTACTTTTGAGCTGCAGGAAGCCAGCATTACCGACTCCCGCTACCTGGATGGCCTGAGCGTGATCCTGGACGCCGCCGAGACCGGTTCGCTGCAAATCGGCACGCCGATCCTGTTCCGTGGCATTGAAGTGGGTACCGTGACCGGTTTCTATCTGGGGGCGATGTCAGATCGCGTGCACGTCTCGCTGCGAGTCAGCAAGAAATACCAGCATCTGGTGCGTAACAACAGCGTCTTCTGGCTGGCCTCTGGCTATAACCTGCAGTTTGGCCTGACGGGCGGCGTGATCAAGAGCGGTACCTTCCAGCAGTTTATTCGCGGCGGTATTGCCTTTGCCACCCCACCTAGCATTCCGCTGGCCCCTAAAGCCACGCCGAACAAACACTTCCTGCTGAATGCAGAAGAGCCGAAAGATTGGCGCGAATGGGGCACCGCTATCCCTAGGGACAACTGATAGTTCTCGGCAGGGTTCAATGTTCTGAGCCCTGCCGCTCCCCCCAAGATAATCCATACCATTACTGCTTTGCCATCCATCCCATTGATCGAAACTTGCCGGTATTCTCAGGCAGGCAGTTTATGGTAAACTAGCCCCTTCGATTTTTTTCCGCCCTGAGAGCTCCCTGTGGCTAAACCTGCCCCTGCTTTTTTGCCTCCTGCTTTTCTCGACGCAACTCGCGCCATCATGCCTGACCATTTATCCATGGATGACTTCATCGCTATTTGCCAGCAACCCTTGCGGCGTAGCCTGCGGGTCAACACGCTGAAAATCAGCGTTGCGGACTTTCTGGTGCTGGTCAAAGACTACGACTGGCGGCTGGAACCCATCCCCTGGTGCCCCGAAGGCTTTTGGATCGAGCGCGAGGACGAAGCATTACGGCTGGGCAGCGCGGCGGAGCATCTAAGCGGCCTGTTCTACATTCAGGAAGCCAGTTCCATGCTGCCGGTGAGCGCCCTGTTTGCCGAGCGTGAAACCCCGCGCCGAGTGCTGGATGTCGCCGCAGCGCCGGGTTCCAAAACCACCCAGATCGCCGCATTGATGGGCAATCAGGGCGGCATTGTCGCCAATGAATATTCGGCCAGCCGAGTCAAGGTGTTGCATGCCAACATCAGCCGCTGCGGCGTCAAAAATACGGCGCTGACCCATTTCGACGGCCGGGTGTTTGGCGCAGCCTTACCGGAAAGCTTTGATGCCATCCTGCTGGATGCGCCCTGCTCTGGTGAGGGCGTGGTGCGTAAAGATCCGGATGCCATGAGCAACTGGTCGCCAGAAAGCGTAGCCAGCATCGCGCAAACCCAGTGGGAACTGATCGACAGCGCCTTCCACGCCCTGGCCCCCGGCGGCGTGATGGTTTACTCCACCTGCACGCTGAATGCCCAGGAAAATCAACAGGTGATACATCAACTGTTGGCAACCTATGGCGACGCCGTCAGCATTGAGCCGCTGGGTGACCTGTTCCCACAAGCGCAACTGGCCCTCACTCCAGAAGGCTTCCTGCACGTATTCCCACAGATTTATGACAGTGAAGGCTTCTTCGTCGCCCGGCTACGCAAAAATCACAGCGTTCCGGCATTGGCCAAACCGAGCTATAAGCTGGGCAAGTTCCCTTTCGCCCCACTTTCGGCCCAGGAGTCCGCACTGGTGGCGCAGGCTGCCGCAGCCTCGGGTTTGGTCTGGGATGAAACCAGTAAATTATGGGCGCGGGATAAAGAAATCTGGCTGTTTCCAGCCGCGCTGGAGCCTTTGGTCAGCAAAGTGCGTTTTTCCCGCATTGGCGTAAAGTTGGCGGAACGCTTCCCAAAAGGGTTCCGCTGGCAGCATGAGGCGGTGATCGCCTTGGCGGCCAGTGACAACCCACAGACTTTTGAGCTCGATGCAGCACTGGCCCAGGAATGGTTCCATGGCCGCGATCTCTACCCCTCGCAACCCCCACAGAGCAATGAGTGTATCGTTACTTATCAGCATCAGCCGCTAGGGCTGGCCAAACTGATCGGCAGCCGGATTAAAAACAGCCTGCCCCGCGAACTGGTGCGCGACGGAGTACTGGATTTCCATCAATAACGTCTAATAGGCGACGGTAACCGTGACAGTGTCACTATAACTCCCCGCTGGCTGGTTGTTTTGCGACAGGTTAACCGAGGCGGTATAGGGAAAGGATTGCGAGGTACCCGTGCCCGTCGCGTTGCTATTGGTGGCGGCGGTCCAAACGGTGCTATCCCCCTTGAACAGCTGATACTGAATATAGCTGGTGGTGCCGTTTACCGTAGACGCCATTTGCCGATATTGCCCCGAACTGGCGACGCTGCTGGTCAGGTTGACCGAGTAGCTGGCGTTGAGGGTGCAACGTACGCTGATGGTATTGGACACAACCGTAGTGAGGCCAGACGGCAACGCCGCGCTACCGAACCCGACATTTGGCGCGCTGTCGATATAGCAAAAATTGGTGACAACCAGCGACAGGCTGACATTGGCGCCGGACGTTATACTCCCGGTGTCCGCGACACAAATGGGGCCAAGCGCAATCGAGCAGATGCTCCAGTCCCAAGCGATCGGAATGGTATCCGTATAAGTGCCAGCAGCCAGATTAGAGTTCATTTGTGGCCGGATAAAAATCGGCAGCGTGCTGTTTGGCCCGGTAAACAGGCCTAGTAAATCCAGGGCGGTAGTACTGGTCCAGGTAATGACGCTGCCCTGATTATACAGGGTGCTACAGCCACCCTCCTTGCACAGACTGTATGGTAGATACTGGCCGGTTGCCGCACTGTATAAACGCGGCTGGTTGCCAACTGGATGTAAAGTCGCACCGATGGTGGCCTTAATGGTGTTAGTACCGCCAATATTAAGCAGCGAGCCGGTACATTTCAGCCCGCTACTGACAGAGGTGGTTAACGGAGTCGTGCTGACGTCAAAGGAATTTTGTGTGCCCAGGCTGCCCGCGGTTGCAGGGGCGGTGCAGCCCGCCCAACCGAATGGCATAACCCCCACTAACAGCAGCAATGCCAATCCTGCTCGCATCCATCGTAATAACATAATCATGATTTTTTCTCTTCGGCACTGCCTTGGCAGACCAGCGGCCCGACCTGTTCAATGCTGTGATAATTGGGGTTCAGGTCGAAATCCACACGGCACATTGAGCGGTCGTCCTGCTGAATACTTAACTGGCCGTGGGATTGTAAATGTGAGAAGTACACCAGCCCGTCATAGCCGACAACGGTGGTTTGTTGCGTGGTTTGTTCCGTGACCAACGTGCCCAATTTCAGCGGTTGCCCGGCGGTGTCATGCAACGTGATATTGGCCGAGAGGACTTTTTGTACCGGGAATTTCACCACCATCCCGCTGCCTTGCTTAACGGCAATGCGATTGTTGACCTGGTTAGCCACCACGTCCGCCGGTAACGGCAGTGTGTCGATCTCGACCTTGGCCGGATAGTACGAACTGATCGACGGGATCAACAGGTGCCCATTGCTGTCGGTGGTGCCCATCTTCTGATTCTCATACAGCACCGAAACCCCGGCATAATTATCGGTATCCACCACGATAAACGCGTCGTTGATCTTGTCCGACAGGAACCAGGAGTTAGCCATGAACACCACTGAGCCGCTCAGGTCTGCCCAGTGGGTATATTCCCCTTGTGGGCCGAAGATGCCGCCTTGCAGCGTGGCATAGCGGGTTTTCCAGGTGGCATCGGCCTGTTGATAGGCATCGCCACCACCGCTGTAAGCCAGGTTCCAGCCCATGCCGCCATCCGTGGGAGCCGCCTTGCTGGCCCCCACCTGATGCTGATAATGCCCATTATTGTTACGTGCTAACCCTGCATTGAGGCTGACATCACTACCCAGTGGAATAATGAATTGCAGCTGCGCACTGTAACCGTTATCCCCCAACGTTTTATTGAGTGAGACAAACATGCTGCTCTGGCCCCACAGGGCACGGCTGTAAGAGAAGTTCACCAGGCGGGTATGCGAGTTGTCATAGGCCTGCACGTCGTAATAGCCCAAGCCCAAGGTGCCATTACTCGAGCCAAACGGCGAAGCGCTGAAGGTGGCCTGATCGGATTGGCGGCTCAGGCGGGTATTGCTGGTGTAAGACGTGAGATCCTGATAACCCACGGTGCGCGAAGCACGTTGTGCCGAAAAGCTAAATAACGTCGAATTATAGGAGTAGCCCAGTGTGTACTGGCTACCGTCTTTTTTGTCCGTCACGTTAGTGCCCAGCGGATTGTCTATATTCTGATTGGGGTCGGGCATACCTGGCGTATTCGGCCGGACAATCTGGTCGTTCACCACGTCGCTGGTCGCCACCGGCGGATGATTAGCCTTGCTCTGGCTGGCAGACAGGCTGAACGTACCCCATGTTCCCACCGCGATATCGGCCCCCAACCCGCCGAGTGCCAGCCCTTGCGTGGCCTCGCTGTGCCCGGAAAGCGTCAGATAATTATTCAGCCCGTAGCGGTAAATCCCGCTGAAAGCAGCGTCGGAATAATCGCCGTTGGAGATGCCATAATCCTGGCGCACCGCGCCGAGTGACACATCAAAGTCGCTCAGGTTTTTACGCAACAGGGTGTTGGAAACATAAAACGGCACCGTGGTCGATACCTGGCGCCCGACCGCATCGGTGGTGACGATCGTCGCTTCACCAGCCCCGTTGATGTAAGGCACATTGGTGAGGGTAAACGGCCCGGAGTTCAGATTATTGCTGCTGGCCTTAAAGCCGTTGAGAAATAAATCCACGGTGCTGGGGACCGCTGCAGTACCGCTATATTGCAGTAGCGGATAGGTCACCAGATCCGGGCGCAGAGCAAAATTGCGGCTGATGCGTAATCCCCCCATGCGGGCCGAATTACTCCAGGTTAGCGAGTTGCTGACAAAATCCCCAAGCTGATAGCTGATCAGATCTTGTTCATCGCTATAACGCCAGAACGTATCGTAGCGCAGATAGCGGTCTTGTACGGCACTGCCGCCCTCGCCGGAAACGGTGTCGATATTGTAGCGATAGGTCCCAGTGTTACTGATAAACCCCAGGTTGCTAAACAACCGCTGCTCCATCCAGGTGGCAACCGATCTGGAACCTTCGTGAGGATCGGTATAATAGGAATCGTAGTTAAGCAGCAGACCGGTGCTACTTTGCGCCACCGTGTAATTCATCAACTCACCGCCGCCGACGTCCTGTTTTGGCAGCCAGGCATCCGGTACCTGAAAAATCAGCTGCTGGGCGGCCGAATCATATTTCACCTTCACCCCAGGCAACTCCTCGACCTTAATCAACCCTTGCTGACCATTGGTCTGCACGTGGTTCTTTGCCAGCACGCCGGCCTCCACGTAATACGCATTGTCCCGATAGGTCACAGGAACAACCTGCCCGTCGCTCTGGCCATTGACGACCAGGGTCAGGTAGAACATCGCATTGGTGATCACCGGTGCCGCACGCGGGGCATCGGGCAATGATGAGTATTCCTGCGCCTGAACGCAGAAGGTACTCAGGCAAAGCAGGCACAGACCGCCCCGGCAATACAGCGGATACTGATGATCGGAACGAGTAATGGCTCGGATCGGCATTCGTCGCGCTTCCTGCCGCTATTCGCCGCGTGGAATGACGATGGGTTTGGTGTTATGGGCAATTTGTGCATTGAGTTGTGCACCAGGGCTAACCCCGGCAGGAACCGGCCAACGCATCGACTGCCCAGGCAAGACGTAGCCCATAAAACCCGCGATCATGGTTTTCACTCCCTGCTGTTGGTTGCCTTTCTCTGACCAGAACACATTACTCAGCCGCGCATGCACAATGCCGCTATTACGAACCTGCAAATAGGTTTTTCCACCGTCATTGATCGTGTGCCATTGCAACACTGGGCGCGTCGCCGTGGCAGCATCACGTTTGATATCGCTACGTTCGTTGGTCCACAAGCCGCCTCCATACATAAACAGCGGCAGCAGATAGCGCATCTGTAATTGCAGCCCTACTACCGCTTTGCTTTGCCCCCCGGCAGCGCCACTGATCGGCGACGGGATTTCATCAACGATGATGCGGTAGGCTTGCTCAGTATTGGCCGGTACTGGCGTATTGCGGATCAGCCTGATCAACTGCCGTTGCCCCGGCGGTACGGTGGCAAACGGTGGGCTGGCGACCACGTTATTCTGATCGGCATAGCGATCGTTAAAATTTTCCTGTTTCCACGCCAATACCCGCACCTGTAGAGAAACGGGTTCTGCCCCGCGATTTTCCAGCCATAAGGCGGAACCGTTCTGATCGGACTCAATGATTTGATACACCGGCCAGACCAGCACCGAGCTGGCGGCTTGTGTCGTGATTGAAGCACACAGGGTGTAACTCAGTACTACAGCGCTGATCATACGGGTAAACAAGGTAGACATGGCTCATATCCTGATGATTCAATAAGTTAATGTTACGGTGACCGTATCGGTATAAGTGCCTGCCGAAGGCAGTGTGGTCACGGCGTATAACCGGGCATAAACCGGGTAAGTTTGTGTGGTGCTGGGAAAACTGGGGATAGACATCACCAATGCGCCATTGCCCCAGACCTGACTACGGTTGGCATCGCGAAACAGCTGATAACCCAGCGTGTCGCTATTGGCGCTGTTTTGCATAAAACGCCGGGTAGCGCTGCCCCCGTGGATGCCGTAATCCATGGCTATGCTGACAGTCGCTCCCGGCGTACAGGTCACCACCACCGAACCGGCACCGGCGGTGCTCACGGTATCGACATTACTGGCAAGGGTCGTCATGGTGCCAAAATTGATGGTGCCGAGGTTGGATGTGGGGCTGGAAAACGAGCTGCCAAAAGCACAGCCGTTGGTCAGGGTTGCCGTCACGGTAAAGGTGGTGCTAGTTGGCGTGGCAGCACGTAGCGCACCGCACATCATCAACGGCAGCATGAGCAAGGAGACATTGCGCATCAATGCCCCCGCTACCAGGACACGGTGACATTCACCGTATCCAGATAAATACCGGCTGCCGGTGTGGTTTGCGCGGGAACACGGCCATAGACGGTGTGCCATTGATCGGCTCCGTTGCCAGTGTCACTCAACCCGGTGGTGTTATCCCAAATCGTTCCCCCAGGTTGGTTGGTGTAAAGGTTGTACAATACGCTAGCCGAGCTATTGGTGGTATTTACCATTTTGCGATTCGTAACCACACCGCTGCTGCCCCCATCCAGCAAGATTTTATAACTCAGACCACTGACGCATTTGACACGGATTGAACCCGCCAACTGGGCGCTGGTCGCGTTGATCACAGTGTTCACAGCGGCAAAATTGCCGAAATTCATCGTGCCAAAGCTGGTATTGCCAGACGTCGTTGTTCCCGCTTCACAGGCGGGCAGCAACGTAGCCGCAATACCGATCGTCGCCGCCTGGCCTAAGGAAATGTTGAGCAGCAAAGACTGCGACAAGATCGCTGGCAACAGCAGCAATACCCTGATCCCCATGCTCATTCCTTCCCGTATAGAAAACCAGCCAGGGGCTGATTCGCCCCCGACGGAATAACAGCCTTACCAGGAAAGCGTGGCGACTACGGTATCGTTGTAAGTCCCTGCGGTTGGTGTGGTGCTGAGTTGGTCGCCAGGTAATACGCGGCCATAAATCGGGATGTTTTGCGCCGTGGTGCCCGTCGTTAAAGCAATCGGCGTATTAATGGCGATTTCCGTGGTACGTGCACTATCAGAATAGAGGCGATAAGGAATGGTGTCGCCGCCGGAACTCATGGCGCGCAGCCCGCCCGTTGCCGCCAGACCGCCATTGAGCGACAGCGTCGGGCTGAGGCCATTGCTGCAGGTGATGGTGACCGCGCTGGAGCCATTGGCACCAAACACCGTACCGTTGATTACGCTGGTCAGATCGGAGTAACTGCCAAAGTTCAAGGTCCCCCATTGGTTGGTGCCGCCAGTCGCGCCGCCATTACCCACGGTACAGCCGCTACCGATCGTCAACTGAATACCGACTTGCCCTGTCAAGGTCCCCGCCGCCTGCACACCAGAAGCCAACGTCAAGGTTGCAGCAGCCAACAAGGCCAGTAATAAACGCTTTTTTTCGCCCATGATAACTCCCAATAACAACTTACACCGATGTGTATTCATGCAACCAGGTTGCGTATGGAAATTCTCTGGTGGACTCACGCACTGCCAAAAACTGCCAAAGGACGACGCTCAAGCCGGGTTCTGTTTTTTTGCAAGGGAACCCTGACGGTAACAACCTGATGAAACAGGCTATCGTGGTTAAATATAGATCAATAAATTTAGCTTAAGCGGAATTTATCTGCTTTGAATGAAATAAGAATAAAAAACCATTTTCCATGTTATTAACAAACTTTACTCCAGAAAATAGCGCTATACCTCGACTTTAAAATTGTTAAGGAGTGCGATAGTGAGGAACGTTAATATTTATCGTGACTATTAAGTAAGCATTGATGGTTGGGTCTAGTGCCACGGCAGCGTCCCGCGGACCAATGGCTACTTTTATTGTGACTTTTTCGCCTGTTTGTCTATGCTTATTGGGTGGTCACAACTGGTCACACCTCATACCACTAGTTTCAGCAAGGAGTTCCAATGGGCAAAACCGTCGTGAAAATAGGCAGCTTCGAGGTTGATGACGCGCATTTAACGCCAGCATCTGAACACGCCGAAGGGAAAAGCACCCTGGCGATCCCCTGCAAATCGGACCCCGACCTGTGCATGCAGCTAGACGGTTGGGACGAGCACACCAGTATTCCGGCTATGCTGGATGGCCAACAGTCGCTGCTGTACAAACAGCATTACGATCGACATGCGGATGCCTGGGTGATGCGGCTGGAGTAGAGAGGTTCAGGAGAAAAGACGCGCCGTGTTCCCATTGGGCACGGCACGTTGTTTTATGCGATGGCGATACCGCGCCCGGCAAAGAAACGGCCAAAATCTGCCAGTGACATTGTCACCTTCTGGCGACTGGCAAGGCTATCACCGGAAGGATTATGAAAGGTAACGCTATGCCGATCTGCAGCGAACACCAACACTAGATGCCCACCCCGCGCTGGCGGCTGTGCCGCTGGCTGCCGGATACTCGGATGCACCGAGGCGATAAAATAGCGGTGTTGCTCCAGCAACTGCGGCAACTGACTTTCATCGAGATTGACTCGCACCTCTGCCGTTAGCGCAAACTGTTCACGCACAAACACCACAAAGGGCGCATAAATCAGCCCCTTGATCCGTTCGCCGTCGCGCACATAGGCCCCGTAAGGCATGCTGCGGCGTGCCAGCTCCAGCAAGGGCGGCACCGTGCCATCCCGGTGCGTCAGCACCATTTTCAGACAGGCCATGCCGCACACGTGGTTGGCCCACTCGACATATTCCGCCTGGCTGGCCGCCCCGCTCAGCACCCAGTTGGCATCATCCGCCAACGTGGCACGCCCGGCAATCAGATCGGCAGCCAGCTCTGGCGTCGCCCATTGGCACACGTAGGGCACTTCAGGCTGAGACATCACTCAGAATTTTTCGATAACCTTGAAATGCATCAACACCAGCGTCATATCCGGTGAGAACAGTTCATACTCTTCGAAGAAGCGTTTGTGCTCTTTGCGCCAGTAATCCAGCGAGCGATCGCCTTCCCCCTCAGCCAGGGCATGAGCCGCATCCACCTGCTCATAGGTGCTCATATCCACCTTCGTCAGCTCAATGGCGCACACCGGCTCATTCTTGCCGTCCACCACCACAAAGACATCGCCAGGCTGCGGAATACCTTCGCCATCCAGATTGGAGCAGGTGGCGGTCTTGACGCCATCCAGCACCAGTTTCACCAACTCATCCGCCTGCTGTTCGGTATCACCAAACGCCCAACGTTCTACATTTTCATACTTTTCAGGAATGGCCATTGCTTTACCTTTATTGATTGAGTCACAGGTGCTCAGGCAATATTACACCGTATTCCCTCACGTCTGCATCCATCACGTTGCCGCACCGGCTCGCAGCCCCTGCTTTTTACCTGACTTTACGGTAAAGTTCTGTGCGTATTGCAGTGCAGCATTCATACTGTGGATCAACATGTCCTCAATGGCAGCCAACCTGCCAGGGCAATAAAATGAACCAGGCAGAGCAAGATCCCGATGACACCTTCAGTGATTTACTGAAAATCATCACAGTTATAGCCATCATCCTCATCGCTCTGGGTAGTTGGTACCTCTGCGTCTAAAGAAAAATAAGGAACCCCGAATTGCCAACCAAGCGTATGCGTACCAAGCACTGGAAAATGTTTGTGATCCTGGTGCTGATCTGTCTGGCCCTGCTGCTATTGCGCTGGGCAGCTATCGTCTTCGGCTAATCCTGCATTTTGTTAACCGCCTCTCCCGCTCGGGTAGGAGGCGCTTTGGCCACTGGCTCCAACAGCTCACGCAAATAGGCGATGCGGGCCTCCCCCTGTGGTAGCCACCAACGGCACCAGCGGTTTTTCACTTCGGCATCTCGGCTAAGTTGATAATAAGCCGCTAATTGTTCGACCAATTTCATGGTTGCGCCCCTCTCGTTGATTTGACCAATCCAGTATTGAATATAAAAACAAGAAGAAACACTGATGGGATGATTTTTATACTTCCGGTTTTATTTTCTCTATGGCCTGACGGCTGGCGTAGCCGGTTGGCAACTGCTACATTGAGCAAAAATCACCCAGCCGAGGTTAGCGATGAAGTTCTCGGAAAAGGAGATCAAACCAGTATGGGATGAGGTTGCCCGATTGATTGGCGACAGCGTGATGCAGTTGCGTCATCGAGGCGAGGAATTGTCGGTGGAGAGCCTGTCCAGGCAGTTGGCGCAGCATCTGGCGGAAAGCCACGATATCGAGCAGCGCATCCTGATCGGTGCAGCGATCAACATGCTGAAAGAGGGAAAGTGAATCGCCAACCGAAATGGTTGGCGATCCTGTAAGAGCCCAAGGTATGCAAGCCCGGCCTCTCTTGGTGTTATATTCTCACGTCAGCCCTGGCAGAGTAATCGGAATAGTCCAGATTGGTGACAAAGAATGCGCAGGCTCGGCCTACAGCCCCCTATAACAGCGTGGCAGGCACGATATCGGCCCATAAGGCCCGCGCATCATTGCCCTGAGCCACCAGCCTTAGCGGGCCATCCCCTGGTAGCCACCAGCAACCCTGTCGTGCGGCCAGCAACTTGCCGTCTGGCAACTGCCATTGCCCTCGCAGCACATACAACACACCGGCATGCTGTAGCGATAGCCCGATGGTTTCAGCAATGCGTTGCACCTGCGCCTGGTAGTGACCACGCCGCGTCATGATGTTGAAGTCCTGGCTGCTGCCGCCCAATAATCTGGCCTCTAGCGACACATCCCCAGAGAAAGCAAACGGCTCACCGATGCGCTGCAACCGGTGATCGATCAGGCCTTCGCTGAACAAATGTACGCCATCGCCTTCCAGCAAAGTGATGGACCGGTCAATGCCGTTAAAGGCCGAGAAAGGCCCATTCTGCGCGATGGTAGCAATGCTGGCACGCCAGCCGAATTCGGTGTTGCCCGGCGGTTGGCAGGTAATTTCGCGAGTTTCTCCGCCGCCATTACGCCAAGGGCTCACCGGCAGCTCGGCAAAATCGAAACGGTTCAGTTTCATCACGCCTCCTGTTGGAACGTTTTCAGCACCTGTAGGAACTCAGCGCTGCTTTGCTGTTGCAACGCGTGACGTCCCTGCTCAATCACCTGGCGGCCAGCAACAAATACGTCGCGGATCTGCTCTTTGCCCCCGGCAAACAGCCAGCGGTTGAGGATAGAGGCATCAGGCGCAGATGCCAGATACGGGTCGTCACCATCCAGCACCAACCAGTCCGCACGATAGCCTACCGCCAGCTTGCCAATTGCCGTACCACAGGCCTGAGCACCGCCCCGTAATGCCTGTTGATAAAGCACGTCTGCCACAGCGGGTTGCTCTGGCGTGGTCAGGCGGTTACGGCGCTGATCGCGCAGCCGCTGCCCATACTCAAACCAGCGTAACTCTTCCACCACGTTTAGGGAAACATGGCTGTCCGAACCGATCCCCCAGCGCCCTTGGTGGTGCAAATAACTGTCGCCTGGGAAAATGCCGTCTCCTAGATTCGCCTCGGTGGTCGGACATAATCCGGCCACTGCTTTGCTGTGAGCCAGTTGCTCAAGCTCCACACGATCCAGATGAGTGGCATGCACCAGACACCAGCGGCTATCCACCGGCAAATGTTCATACAGCCAGGCCACCGGGCGTTGACCGCTCCAAGCCAGGCAGTCGTTGACCTCTTTTTGCTGCTCGGCGATATGAATATGTACCGGCAAGGTCTGGTCAGAGGCCGCCAGGATCTGCTGCATCTGTCCCAGTTCAACCGCCCGCAGCGAATGGAAACATAACCCCTGATTCTGCAATGGCTGACCTGCCAGTTGGCGAGCTATCACCTGTTGCTGTTCGAGGTAGCTCTCCGCACTCTGAATAAAGCGCCGCTGCCCCGCTTGCGCAGGCTGAGCACCAAACCCGGCGTAGCTGTAAAGCACCGGCAACAGGGTCATGCCAATGCCTGCCTGAAGCGCTGCCTCACTGAGGCGACCTGTCATCTCGCCCCGGTCGGCGTAAGCTTTTCCTTCCGGTGTGTGATGCAGATAATGGAACTCGGCAACCTGGGTGTAGCCGCCCTTGAGCATTTCGATATACAGTTGACGGGCGATAACCCCAACCTGCTCCGGGGTTAAGCGCTGAACCAGGCGATACATCAGATCGCGCCAGGTCCAGAAGCTGTCTTGCGGGTTGCCCGCTACCTCTGCCAGCCCGGCCATCGCGCGCTGGAAGGCATGAGAGTGCAGGTTCGGCATGCCCGGCACCACGTCGCCGTGCAGGCGCAGGCAACCGCCTGAGTCAGCATTGGTGGTCACTTGGGTCAATTGGCCGTGAGCATCGACTTCGAGCCGTACGTTACGGGCCCAACCGGTCGGAAGCAGTGCGCGAGAGGCAAAATAAGCAGGCATAGCAGTATTCCAAAGTAGGTGTAACGGCTAAGAACGCACGACTGTCACGCCGCGCAGGTAAAAAATTTGTAAACCAGTTTCATTCATCTGGTGAACGGACGCTTACTTGTATATACATATACATATCTTCAACATCAACAGTAAACTGGTGTTATTATTTTTTTATTTGACGAGGTTAACGTCGTGGTAGATCAACAGACCGTGTTGCAGCTGGCTGCAGCAATGAGCGATACCCCCGCCCCGATCTATCAACGGGTCAAACAGGCCATCGTAAGCCAAATCCGTGCGGGCCTCTGGCAGCCGCACCAACGCGTGCCCTCGGAAAGTGAACTGGTCAGCGAGCTGGGCGTCAGCCGCATGACCATCAACCGGGCCTTGCGTGAATTGACCAGCGAGGGCTTTTTGATCCGCATGCAGGGCGTTGGCACCTTCGTGGCCGAGGCCAAGGCACACACCGCGTTGCTGGAAGTGCATAATATCGCCGATGAGATCGCCGCCCGAGGGCACCGCCACAGCAGTAAAATTTTGCAGCTGACCGCCCGCCCTGCCAGCGCAGAGGAGGCGACGGCATTGGGGATCCCGCCGGGCCAGCAGCTGTTCTACTCGCAGATTGTGCATTATGAAAATGACGTGCCGGTGCAGGTGGAAGATCGCTGCGTCAATCCGCTGGCAGCCCCAGATTATATGAAGCAGGATTTCGATCGGGTCACGCCCTATATTTACCTGACCCAGTCCGCTCCGCTGACCGCAGGTGAACATATTGTCGAAGCCGTGGTGCCAACCAAGCAGGAGCGCGAACTGCTGCAATTGGAAGACCACGAGCCGGGCCTGCTGATCCATCGTCGCACCTGGTCTGGCAAAATGGTGGTGACTTCTGCGCGCCTGCTCTATCCAGGCAGCCGCTATCAGCTGTTTGGCCGTTTTACCAATCAGGTTTAAGTTGGACAGAGCGTGCTACCCAGGGGGCGCAGTTTATGTGCAGCGCCCCTAGGGCCGTTTCTGGTACCGCTAAACCCTGCCTTTTTCGCGTTTCATCACATCTCGGTAACAAATTTTTATCCCCTCTCTTGTCGCAGCCCGGCGAATGCGCTAGGTTGTTTTTAATTGTATATACAACCATGTGGGAGCGGAAACACCATGACGTCTGAGATCCACTGCGACAGCCTGTGGCACGGGGCCGATATCGTCACCATGCGTGACGGCAAATATCACATCATCAGCAACGGTGCGATCGCCGTGCGTGCAGGCAAGATCGTCTGGTTGGGTGAACAGGCCACTATGCCAGCCTTGGTCGCGGCCAAAACGGTGAAGCTTGACGGTGGCATCATCACCCCTGGCCTGGTGGATTGTCATACCCATCTGGTGTTTGGTGGCGACCGCAGCGGCGAGTTTGAACAACGTCTGAACGGGGTGAGCTACGCAGAGATTGCTGCTCAGGGCGGTGGTATTATCTCCACGGTCAAGGCCACGCGCGATGCGCAAGAAGAGTTGTTGCTGGAGCAAGCATTGTTCCGCCTACGGCCATTGCTGGCCGAGGGTGTCACCTGCGTAGAAATCAAATCCGGCTACGGCTTAACGCTGGCAAGCGAGTTGAAAATGCTACGTGTCGCACGTCGTCTGGCAGAAATATTACCTGTCGAAGTGAAAACCACCTGTCTGGCCGCTCATGCCCTGCCACCGGAATATGCCGGACGCAGCGACGACTATATCGATCTGGTGTGCAATACCATCATCCCTGAAGCCGCAGCAGCAGGTCTGGCAGATGCAGTAGACGCGTTTTGCGAACATCTGGCCTTCTCCCCTGAGCAGGTTGAGAGGGTTTTCGCAGCCGCAGAACAAGCTGGCCTGCCGGTGAAACTGCACGCGGAGCAGCTTTCGGCTCTGGGTGGCAGCACATTGGCGGCACGGCATCATGCCCTTTCCGCCGATCACCTGGAATATGCCACCGAACAAGATGCAATGGCGATGGCAGCGGCCGGAACCGTGGCGGTACTGTTACCGGGGGCCTACTACTTGTTACGAGAAACGCAGTGCCCACCGGTTGAGCTGTTCCGCAAACACGGCGTCAAGATGGCCATTGCCAGTGATGCCAACCCTGGCACCTCACCCGCACTATCGCTGCGTCTGATGATTAATATGGCCTGCACCCTGTTCCGCCTAACGCCGGAAGAAGCGCTGGCAGGCGTCACGCTGCATGCCGCCAAGGCTTTGGGCCTGCAGGAAACCCACGGCTCGCTGGAAGTGGGCAAAGTGGCCGATTTTGTTCACTGGCCGCTGGCACGCCCGGCAGAGCTGGCTTACTGGTTGGGCGGCCAACTGCCCTGCACGGTGATTTTCCGAGGAGAAGTCCGTTAATGATTTGCGATCCTTTCGAGTTCCAGAGCGGCCAACTGCCGCTGTTGATCAGTATTCCCCATGCTGGCACCCGCTTGACGCCAGCGGTTGAGAAAGGGCTCACCGATGAGGCCCGCCCCCTGCAAGACACCGACTGGCATATTCCACGGCTGTACGATTTTGCCCGTGCCATGGGTGCCAGCATCCTGGTGGGTAACTATTCGCGCCTGGTGATTGACCTCAACCGGCCGGCAGATGACAAACCGCTCTACACCACTGCCACCACCGGTCTGTTTCCGGATGTATTGTTCGATGGCCGCCCCAGTTTTCTGCCGGACGCCGCCCCTTCGGACGAAGAACGGGCCGGATACCTGCAGAACATCTGGCAGCCCTACCATCAGCAACTACAGAATGAGCTGACACGGCTAAAAGCCCAACACGGTTACGCCTTACTGTTTGACGCCCACTCGATCGCCTCCGTGATACCGCGCCTGTTCGACGGCAAGCTACCCGATCTCAACCTGGGCACCAACGGGGGTGAAAGCTGCCCTTCCTCACTGAGTGACAGGCTGGTCACCTGTTGTCAGCAACAACAGCAGTTCAGCCACGTGCTCAACGGGCGCTTTAAAGGGGGCTACATTACCCGTGCCTATGGTCAACCGCAGGAAAACCAGCACGCGGTGCAGCTGGAGCTGGCGCAGGTGAACTATATGTCCGAGCAGACATTTGAGTTTGATGCCGCCCGTGCCGCACCTTTACAACGCCTGTTGCAGCAGATGATAGAAAGCATGCTGGCCTGGGGCGAGCAACAACGCTAATCCGCCACAACTCCGGTGCCGCTATTGCGCCGGAGTCAATCTTGCCCTCACCGATATCCCCTCCTGTCTTTCATACCCTTCCATGACGATTTGAGCACTGCATCCCAATTTTGATGGAAAGGTTGCCCACTGGTCTGAACAGCGCACAAAACAGCGGCCCGTGACTTTTGCCTTGCGCCACAATTGGGCCTCTTTCATCCCATGCCCACCCGTTGCTGGCCAGAGATCAGGGATTGAAAGACCACCCTTGCCTTACCCGCCATCCACGTCTCTATCGTGGCTGTGGTAGACACTCGTGTGTAGTCGGCCACGGTGATGTGTGGCGTTCGTTATCTCAGGAGGAAACTATGTCTGACACCCCGCTAAACTGGCGCGCCGCACAGGCAACCGCCGCTCAACTGTTGGCAGGCTGGCAAACCGCAGGCCAACCCGGTGGGGCTATCACCCTGTTTGACACTGATAACACCCAGGCAGTGGTGTGTGCTGGGCTGGCCGATCTGGCACGCCGCGATCCTTTCACTGCTGATACCGTGGTGCGCTATGCCTCCATCACCAAACATATTTTTGCCGCGCTGGCGCTTAATGCCACCGATAACGCTCTGCAGCTTGACGATCGCCTTGGCAGTCTACTGCCCGAATTGCAGGGACAATTGGCGGAGGTGACGGTTGGCCAGGCTTTGGACATGACCAGCGGGCTACCCGATATTCGGCAAACGCTGGGGCTGCTTGGCGTCTCGGTCAACACCGTCAGTGAGGCCCAGCCAGTAATGGAGTTTATCCATGGTTTAACCCGGCTCAACTACCCGGTAGGCAGTGAGATCACCTACACCAATACCGGCTACCGCCTGGTAGAAGCGGCGCTGAAGACTAAAGGATACGCTTTTGATGATCTGGTTCAGCAGCATCTGGCCCGCCCTCTGGACGTACAGCTACAAGCACCCGAAAGCTGGTTTGATGTGGTGTCTGGGCTAGCTCCCGGCTATTGGCATACGGCCAATGGTTGGCAACAGACCAGCGCCGGCTTGCATCTCTCCGCCTCTGGCAGCCTGACAGGGAGCGCCAACGCCCTCACCCGCTGGTTGCAATGCCTGCTGGCCAATAACGGCCCTGGCAAAGGGGTCCTGACGCAGCTAAGTGCCCCGCGTCGGCTCAGCCAGGGCCAAGTCAGCCGTTACGGACTAGGGCTGGCGCAAACGCCGCTTGGCAGCCAGATATTGCTCGGACATGGCGGTTCTCATGCCGGTTATAAGACCTATTTTCTGCTAGCGCCTGACCGGCAAGCAGGTGCCCTGCTGGTCGCCAACCGTGAAGATTGTGACAGCTTTGCCATCATTTTACAGGTGATGGCGGCGCTGTTGAACGCACCGCTGCCCCAACGCAGCACGGCGATCCCAGATGGCATCTACGCCACCCGGGCGGAACCCTATTGGTTGGAAGTTAAAGGGGGCAACGTGGCCTATCTGGGCTCCAACGAACCGCTGTATCAAAGTGAAGACGGTTATGCAGTATCGCTCTCGGCCCATCAGCCAATGCGCCTTAAGTGGACAGGTGAAGCCATAGAAGGTGAAGTTGGCCACGTTGCACGCCGCTTTCTGCCGGTCGCTAGCGAAACGGTTTGTCTCAAGCAGGTTCAAGGGCACTGGTATCATCCACAATACCGCACCGCGTTTGAAATTTGCGGCAACCAGATCCACATCGGGGTCGGCCCGGCGGTGCAAACCGGCACCCTAAGTTCGCTGGGGGATGGGAGGATATTGGTTGAAAGCAACGATGGGCCCAACCTGAATCGGTTTTGTCTGTATTTCCGGGGTTACCAGGTCGATCTGATCGCCAGCCGCAGCCGTGTACTCACGTTCAAAAAGAACATCTGCGCCCGAGCGTAAAGGTTCGCCGTGCCATGACGGGGCGCTGCATGCTGCGCCCGCCTATCAGCCCGACATATCATTCACACCAATTATTAAAAAACAGGTCGTGGCTATCAGGCAAAAAATTGTTCACGCGCAAAACTACTCATGATATCCGAGTAAATGCCGTAGATTTTTCTTGCGGCAAAATAAGCCATCCAGTAATTTTAGTCGGCCACAGAAATGAGTAAACCTGCTCTTTTTCGTTGCACCTCAAAACCCATCTTATGTCATCGATAAATGATACTACTCAATTTCCCGCCGTCCCGTGCGGGATTTCTTTTACTACTTTTCGCTACTATAACGCCACTTTTTAGTCTTTTTTGTTGCTGTTTTGTTGCGAATAATTTACCTTTAGGCCTTGAAAAGCTCAACCACTCAGCGTGGCGAAACCGCTATTTCTGGGCGTTTAGGAGTTATAACCATGCACATGACGTTGATGGAGTACATCCAGCTGCACTTCAATGGTGATATTTATCGCTATGCGCAATTTGAAGGTGTCAGCCGTGAGCAAATCCTCAAGTGGATCGACAATGAGTGCTACGTTATCAAGGGTAAATTGGTTATGCCGGTTAAACATTTACCCGCGGAAAGTTAGCCATAATGATGAAAAAAAACCCCGCCAACGCGGGGTTTCCTGTTTCTGATACCACGAAAAATCAGAAGTTATAACCGGCAACCAGGTAGTAACCCCAGCCGGTAGACTTGATTGGCCCCTGCGGCGTACCGATGTCCACCCCATCATTCCATTGACCACCGTTATGGAAGTAACGTGCCACGAAAGAGTAATGCCAGTGATCGTAGTTCAGCGCCAAAATGTGGCTGGAGGCGATAGAGTTGCTGGTACGTGCCTGACGGCCATCCACCACGAAGTTGTCGCTGCCCAGATCGGAATCAAAGTCAAAGTTGGTGAAACCGATATAGCTCAGGTTGCCGCCCCACATTTCGGTCAACGGCACAAAATATTTCACCTTGAAGCGATAGCCGTCCCAGCTGTTCTCGTTGGATGCACCATAGTTCTGCCATTGGTATTTGGCATAAATGTTCATCGACAGGCTCATCGGCAGACCGGTTTCGATATCGGTGCCTAGGCCCATATACCAGGTGCTTTGACGGGAGGCGTTGTTACGCCCCATGTCGTAAATGTAGTTGTTGGCAAAATACCACTCTTTGAACGGCCCAAAGCCCAGGTTGGTGCCGGTCAGTTTGTCGATGGAGAAGCGCGGTTCGATCTCCATAAACAGCGGTGAACCTTTATCCCAGATACCACGGTTTGGCGTGTTACCGGTGCCGAAGAACTTTGGCACATCCACGTAGCCATAGAAATCCAGCCAGTCTTTCTTGGCAAAGGCTTCATACTCCAGATACACGTCATTGTTCAGCTGCGGCCCGAAGCGGGTATGGTAGCTGCCTACTACGTTGACACTCTGATGCCACCAGTCTGAAAGATACTGGCTGTCTTTGCTTTCTGCCGCCATGGAAGCGGGGCTGAAAGACGCGGAAAGAAGCACACCTGCTGCGAGAGCTATTTTCTTCATTTTATTACCACATGCTGAGTGGGCCAATTCCCTGCCCGTTGGAATGATATGTGTCTGGCGACGCCTGCTGTAAACGAACGGTTACCTATTGCCGTTAGCCGTGCGCATTATAGAAAGCTCTCACTGTAATAATCTGTGATCCAGTCAGGCATTTTACCATCGCGTAATCGATTGCGTTCTCATTTATTAAAATAAATTGCAGTACAAAACATTTTTGATGTGATTTTCATCATGTCGATAAGTTTCAAATGACGATTTTTGGTGTCTTGGTGTACAACACCAAATTTTAACCTGGGGTTAAAAAGCGCGTAAAAAAGCCGACGCTTATGTCGGCTTAGTGGCAGGCGGGCGCAGGATACGACCCCCCTTTATAGGGCGAACAGGTTGGTTTTTTCAGCGGGCTCCGGGTACGGCCTTGGCAATGTTCTCTTGCCGGAATACCACCTCATCCCCCGTGGCAATTTCCCATTGGCTGACCGGGATATCGACTTTCGGCGAGGCCACGACTACCGAGCCGTGGATCAGCTTATCGTCACGGCGCAGGATCATCACATCCAACTGGTATTCATGCGGTAGGTTAGCGGTGGTCAGGCGAACGATATCACCAGTGCTGAAACTGTGACCATTAAGCGCTGGCTGCTGAATAAATTGAATATCTTTTCTCATTTTCCCGTTCCTTCTGGCAGAACACTTACCTTGAGATTAGCTCGAAATTCATTATTCTGCCGCCTGCGCAGGTAAAAAATAGGCCTCAGTCGGCGCGGGTGGCCCGCCAGCAAATCAGCGATCCTAGCGTGACCATCATCACCCCTTGCCAGAAGTTGAGGGTCAGCGCGGTGCTGAGTACCACGGCGGCAAACACCGATGACAATACCGGGGTAAAGTAAGATACGGTCGCCAGCAGCGTCATATTGCCATGCAGGATCCCGACGTTCCAAGCGGCATAGCCAGCCCCCATCGCCGTCCCCACGCACAGCAACGCCACCACAACCGGCAGGCTAAAGTGCATGCCGCTTTCATTACTGAAAGGATAAATCAGCCACAGCGCCAGCGCGGTCAGCGAGATAAACAGCACTACCGCGTTTTTGCCCTGGGCGATCCTCTTGGTCACGTTGCAATAGATGGCCCAAATCACCGCACCACTGAATGCCAGCCCGTAACTCAACGGATTACTGCGCACGTTGGCCAGCATTTGTGCCGGTGACCAACCGCCGCTGCCACTCATGATCCAGCCAATCCCGAACAGGGAAAGTAACAAACCAGGCACCACCCACCATTTGGCCTTTTGCCCATTGAACAGAATGGCCATCAACACGGTAAAACAGGGCCAAAGGTAGTTGATCATCCCCAGCTCAATGGCCTGCATACGGTTGTTGGCATAGCCCAGCGACAGCGAGAGGCAAATCTCATACAGCACAAACAGCAGACTGCCGAGGATCAGATAGGAACGGCGGAACTCGCGCAGCTTGGGAATGCCCATCACCCCCAGCAGAAACAGCGTGCCCACGCTATAGATCATCGCCGCCCCGCCGACCGCCCCCAACCCTTCGCTGACGCTGCGGATCAGGCCAACCACGCTGCTCCATAACACAATGGCCAGCAGGCCGAGCAAGGTAGCTTTATGGGAAGCAGACAACGGAGGCATTAGCGTAGGATCCAATTGGTTATTTTTATACGATTTTTTACTCTACTGCCCTACCAGGGAAAAAGAAAGGGCACAACGCTGCGCCCATGCCTTTACTGCTGAGGTTGGCGCTCCAACTGCGGCGGTGGCTGGCGGAAACGACGGGTAAGATAGGCTAGATAGCCAAACCCGAGCGCCGCCCACAGCAGCCCCATGGTCAGGGAGCTTTTTTCCAGGTTCAGCCACAAGATCCCTACCGTCAACGCACCCACCAGCGGCAGGATCAGGTAATGGAAGCGGTCTTTCCAGCTCTTGTTGCGCCCTTGTCGAATATAGAAGTGGCTGATCACCGAAAGGTTGACGAAGGTAAAGGCCACCAGCGCGCCAAAGTTGATCAGGGCGGTCGCCGTCACCAAGTCGAAGGATAATGCCGATAACGCCACCAGACCAACCAGCAGCACGTTAAGCGCTGGCGTGCGCCATTTAGGATGCACGTAACCAAAGAATTTTTCCGGGAACACATTGTCGCGCCCCATCACATACAGCAGCCTGGACACGCTGGCATGGGAAGCCAGGCCAGAAGCCAGGGTGTTGATAAAGGTGATGCACAGGAAGATCGACTGGAACAGCTTGCCGCCCACATACAGCGCGATTTCCGGCAGTGCCGCATCAGGCTGTTTGAAACGCTCCAGCGTCGGGAAGAACAGCTGAATAAAGAACGACACGGTGATGAAGATCACCCCACCATAGAGTGCAGTAAGGAAGATAGCGCGCGGGATCACACGAGCGGCATCGGGCGTTTCTTCACACAGCGTAGTGACGGCGTCAAAACCCAGAAACGAAAAGCACAGGATGGTGGCGCCGGTAATAACCGGCAATAAATGGGCGTTTTCACTGATAAAGGGTTGCAGACTCCACACCTGGCCAACCCCTTCGCCATTGTGCAACCCCCGTACCACCAGGAAGATAAACACCACGATAATCGCCACCTGCGCCACCACAAACAGGGTGTTGAAGTTTGCAACCAGACTGACGCTTTTCAGATTGATCGCGGTGATCAGGATCACAAAGCCTACCACCCAGACCCACGGCGGAACCTCTGGGAACAGGGCCGTAAGATAGATTTTGGCCAATAGCGTATTGATCATCGGCAAAAACAGGTAATCCAGCAGCGATGACCAGCCAACGAGGAACCCCACGTGCGGGTTGATAGCCTTTTGCGCGTAGGTGTAAGCCGAGCCCGAAGTCGGGAACTGGCGCACCAGCTTGCCATAGCTGATGGCGGTAAATAGCACCCCGGCCAATGCCAACAGGTAGGACGCCGGAACGTGCCCGTCTGTCACGCCAGAAACGATACCGAAGGTGTCAAACACCGTCATTGGCGTCAGATAGGCCAGGCCCATCATCACCACTTGCCACAGTTTCAATGTCTTGCGCAGTTGCGGTTTGCCCGCGCCATTATCGTCGATGGCACTTATCGTCATTGGGTTATTCCTCACCGGCGTCCTGTACGCCAAGTTGGAAGAAGTCATCACCGTCGCGCACGGCTTCGCCAGGCCACAGGTAGCCCGCGGGAATGCGCCGGCGCGCAGTAGGATCGGGCTGAGGACGTCAGGCGTTTTTCAGCATCCACTCGATTTCGGTTTCGGTGATCAGCCGCTCAAACTGCTGCAGCTCATCGGTCTTACAGGCCAGATAGACGTGGCTGAAACGTTCGCCCAGCAGCGCATTGAGCACCGGCTGGTGTTCGAACTCATACAGCGCATCGCTCTGGCGGATCGGGAAAGGTAGCCCCTCTTGCTCCAGCCCGTTGCCGGTGACTGGCTCAAGCAGCGGTAACTGAGTGTCGAGGCCGTAGACAATCCCGGCCAGAATGGTTGCCATCACCAGATAAGGATTGGCATCGGCACCCGCCACGCGATACTCCACGCGGTGGCTGTCGCGATCGCCACAGGGAATACGTAACGCTACGGTGCGGTTGTTATGGCCCCAGGATGCCTGGGTAGGAACGTACATCCCCGCCTGGAAGCGGCGGTAAGCATTAACGTTAGGAGCCAGCAGCGCCATAGAGGCAGGCATCAAGGCGATCATGCCTGCCAGCGCCTGCTTCAACAACGCGGAGTCTTCGCCATCCGCATCGGCAAAGACGTTGTTACCCTGCTTGTCCAGCATGCTGATATGCACATGCATACCGCTGCCCGCATGTTCCTCGTAAGGCTTAGCCATGAAGGTTGCATGCATATGGTGTTTCTCTGCCACCATGCGTACCAGCCGCTTTAACGCCAGGGCATGGTCACAGGCCTGCAATACATCATTGGTGTGATGTAGATTAACCTCAAACTGGCCCGGTGACGCTTCCGCTACCGCACCGTCGGCCGGGAGCCCTTGCAGGCGAGCCAGTTCGTCGATTTCGCTCAGCACGTCGGCAAAGTGGTTGAGGTTATCTACCGAATAGACCTGGCTCTGGGTGTTACGCTCCTGGGTGCCGGGGGCGCAAGGGGGTTGCAAATAACCTTCCGGATCGCGTTGGCGATCGATGAGATAGAACTCCAACTCTACCGCTACTACGGGGAATAACCCGCGCTGACGCAAACGCTGCCACACTCGGTTCAGCACATTGCGCGGTTCAACGTCAAAGGGAGTACCATCTTCATCCAGCATGGTGAGCAGTACCTGGCCCAGATATTGCGGATCGGCCGCCGATGGCGTCAGGGTTCCGGCTACCGGCACACAAATATGGTCCGGCTCACCCATGTCCTGCCCCAAACCCGCCTCTTCCACCACGTTGCCAAGAATATCCATCGCGAACACCGAGGCTGGGAAGTAACAGCCCTTCTCCAGTTTACCCAACCCGCTCACCGGAATGCGCTTGCCGCGGAAGCTGCCGTTGAGATCGGTCAGCAGCACGTCGATATGCTGGGTTAACGGATAACGTTCCAGATACTTCTTCACTTCGCGCTGGAACGTGCTACTTCGCCTTTCTTCATTATGTTGCACAAAGTTTTCGACTTCTACGATGTTGGTTTGCATGTTTCACCCGCCGTTATGTTTGGTCTGTGGTTCTCACACTTACTGGCTTCGATGTTTTGACCATCTTGCTCAATATAATGTCCACCAATGAAACATAGATGCAACAAAAATGTTTTGCAAGTGTTAATTTTGGTTTGAATATTGGCCATTTGACTGCTAGATTTAGTGAATATTGAACAAAAAAGGCGATTAAACGGCTTATCGGTCATAATTTCGAACAACCTGTAGGGGATAGCATGGGCAATATATTTAACAGACCAATCGTCGGCGTCGTGATGTGCAGGTATAGGTTAAACCAGCACCTCACCCAGACCTTGCAAGAAAAGTACCTAAATGCAGTGTTAGCTGCCGGAGGATTACCGATCGCCCTGCCGCACGCGCTGGCAGAGCCGGAAATGCTGGCAGAGTTGCTGCCCCACCTCGACGGCATCCTGCTGCCGGGTAGCCCCAGTAATGTGCAGCCGCACCTTTATGGTGAAAACGGCGATGAGCCTGACGCCGATCCTGGGCGCGATGAATTGAGCCTGGCGCTGATCGGCCAGGCACTGAGCAGGCGCATCCCCCTTTTCGCCATTTGCCGCGGTATGCAAGAGCTGGTGGTCGCGACGCAAGGTACGCTACACCGTCGTTTATATGAACAACCCGAGCTACTCGAGCACCGTGAAGATCACGATCTGCCGCTGGAGCAGCAATATGCCCCGGCTCATGAAGTTACCGTGCAAGACGGAGGATTGCTGGCGCAGTTGCTGCCGGATTGCCACCGATTCTGGGTGAATTCCCTGCACGGCCAAGGAGCCAAAACCCTCGGCCCAAGCGTGCGTGTTGAAGCCTATGCCGCCGACGGCCTGGTGGAAGCCCTCAGCATTCGCGATCAGCCCTTTGCCTTAGGGGTGCAGTGGCATCCTGAATGGAACAGCGATGAATACGCCCTGTCCCGTCTGCTGTTCGAAGGATTTATTAACGCCTGTCAGCACTATCAAAAGGAAAAACGCCTATGAGCGACGTCAGCTTGGCTCCGGGGAAACGCTTGTCGCAGATCCGCCAGCAGTTAGGGCTATCACAGCGCCGGGTAGCCGAACTGTCTGGCTTGACGCACAGCGCCATCAGCACCATTGAACAGGACAAGGTCAGCCCGGCCATCAGTACGCTGCAAAAGCTGCTGACTGTGTATGGGCTGTCGCTATCGGCTTTCTTTACCGAACCGGAACAGCCGCATGAGCCGCAGATCGTGATCGACCATGACCATCTGATCGAAATCGGCAGCCAGGGGGTTTCGATGAAGCTGATCCACAACGGCGATCCCAACCGCACCCTGGCAATGATGATCGAAACCTACGATCCGGGCACCACCACCGGTGAACGGCTCAAACATCAGGGGGAAGAGATTGGCACCCTGCTGGAAGGCGAAGTGATGCTGCAGGTCAACGGGCAAAGCTTTCACCTACGGGCAGGCCAGAGCTACGCCATCAACACCGCGATCCCCCATAGTTTCAGCAACACCTCGGCGCGCATTTGCCGAATTATCAGCGCACATACGCCGACGACATTCTGATTAACGGAGCAAGGTATGGACTTCCACCACCTGGAATATTGGCAACAACGGGCACAGGCCCTGAAGATTGAAAACCGGCTGTTTATCAATGGCCGCTACCTCCCGGCGGCAGAAGGGGAAACCTTTAGCATTCAGGATCCTGCCGGGGCTCGTGAACTGGTACAGATGGCCCGTGGCAGCCACATTGATATCGATTTGGCCGTCAAGGCGGCTCGCGAGGTGTTTGAACGCGGCGACTGGTCGCAAGCCTCCCCTGCCAAACGCAAGGCAACGTTGTTCAAACTCGCCAGCTTGATGGAACAACACAGCGAAGAACTGGCACTGCTGGAAACGCTGGATACCGGTAAGCCCATCCGCCACAGCCTGCGCGACGATATCCCAGGGGCGATCCGCTGTATCCGCTGGTACGCCGAAGCCATCGACAAGGTGTATGGCGAAATTGCCCCAACCGGCCATGATGCGCTCGCCCTCATCCAGCGGGAGCCCATCGGCGTGGTGGGTGCCATCGTGCCGTGGAACTTTCCGCTGCTGTTAGCCTGCTGGAAGTTAGGCCCGGCGCTGGCGGCTGGTAACAGCGTAGTGCTTAAACCCTCGGAAAAATCACCGCTCACCGCGGTTTATCTAGGCGCTTTGGCACAGCAGGCAGGATTACCCGATGGCGTCCTGAACATTATTCCTGGTTTCGGCCACGATGCGGGCAAGGCGTTGGCACTGCATAACGACGTTGACGCTCTCACCTTTACCGGCTCCACCCAGGTGGCCAAGCAGTTGATGAAGTACGCCGGTGAATCCAACATGAAGCGCGTGTGGCTGGAGGCCGGTGGCAAGAGCGCCAACATTATCTTCGCCGACTGCCCGGACCTGGATAAGGCGGCGCAAGGCGCGGCGGCCGGGATCTTTTATAACCAGGGCCAGGTGTGCATTGCCGGTACGCGCCTGCTGGTAGAGGAAAGTATTCAGCAGGCCTTTTTACAGGCATTGCAGCGGCATGCCGCGGCCTTCGCACCGGGCAATCCGCTCGATCCGCAAACGCTGATGGGTACGCTGATCGACCAACAGCACTGTGAAAAAGTCACCGGCTATATCGAACAGGGTTTGAGCCAGGGAGCCTCGCTGTTCCTTGATGGGCGAGCTCATCCGCAAGGCGATCATCACGGCTATCTCGGCCCTACTATTCTCACTCAAGTGGATAACGCGATGCACGTCGCGCGGGACGAGATTTTTGGCCCTGTCTTGGCCGTCACGACCTTCAACGGTGAGCAACAGGCACTCGCATTAGCCAACGATAGCGAATATGGGTTGGGTGCGGCCGTCTGGACCCGCGATATGTCACGGGCACACCGCATGGCCCGCCAGTTGAAAGCGGGCACCGTGTTCGTCAACAACTACAACGACGGCGATATGACCGTACCGTTCGGCGGCTACAAGCAAAGCGGTAACGGCCGCGATAAATCGCTGCATGCGCTGGATAAATTTACCGAACTGAAAACCACCTGGATTTCACTGGGATAAGGAATTTATGATGACTGAACACGTAAAAAGCTACTATGCGGCAACGGCCAATGACCATCAGCCTTATCCGCAGTTGAATGAATCGATCGACTGTGACGTCTGTATCGTGGGGGGTGGCTACACTGGCCTGTCATCGGCGCTGTTTCTGGTCGAAGCCGGTTATAACGTGGTAGTGCTGGAGTCTGCCCGTATCGGCTTTGGTGCTAGCGGCCGCAACGGTGGCCAACTGGTCAACTCCTACAGCCGCGACATCGACGTGATCGAAAGCCGTTACGGTGCAGAAAGCGCCAAGCTGCTGGGTAGCATGATGTTTGAAGGTGCAGAGATTATCCGCAGCCGTATCAAGCGCTATGCCATTGACTGTGACTATCGCCCCGGCGGGATCTTCGCCGCGCTTAACAATAAGCAGTACCACGCGCTGATCGAACAAAAGCAGCACTGGGAGCGTTACGGCAATACGCAACTTGAACTGCTGGATGCCGACCGTATCCGCCAGGAGGTCAGCAGCGATCGCTATGTTGGCGCGTTACTCGATCACAGCGGCGGCCATATCCACCCGCTCAACCTGGCGTTGGGAGAGGCCGAGGCCATTCGCCTGCAAGGAGGACGGATCTTCGAGCAGTCCGCAGTCACCAATATCCGTCACGGAGAGCCAGCAGTGGTCAGCACCGCCAACGGCCAAGTCACCGCTCGTTACGTGATCGTGGCCGGGAACGCCTATCTAGGCGATAAACTGGAGCCAAGGCTGGCCAAACGTAGTATGCCGTGCGGGACTCAAGTGGTCACCACCGAGCCCTTGGCTCCAGAAGTGGCAGCCTCACTGATCCCACAAAACTATTGCGTGGAAGATTGCAATTACCTACTGGATTATTACCGTTTAACCGGTGATAACCGACTGCTGTACGGCGGTGGTGTGGTATATGGCGCCAGGGATCCGGATGATATCGACAACCTGATCCGCCCCAAGCTGCTGAAAACTTTCCCGCAACTGAAAGGCGTACGCATTGATTACCGCTGGACCGGCAATTTCTTGCTGACGCTATCACGCATGCCGCAGTTTGGTCGGTTGGAAAACAATGTCTACTACATGCAAGGCTACAGCGGGCACGGCGTGACCTGCACCCATCTGGCGGGCAAGCTGATAGCAGAGCTGATGCGTGGCGATGCCGAACGTTTTGACGCCTTTGCCAAACTGCCGCACCTGCCGTTCTTTGGTGGCCGTAACCTGCAAATCCCCTTCACCGCCATTGGTGCTGCCTACTACACTCTGCGCGATCGAATTGGGGTTTAATTCATCGCTGCCTCCGCACAAATCTGTTACTTAAATTGATACATTTTTCTAACTAGGCTGATTCTTAGAGGTCGGACTAGTTAGAACCTTTGTTTAGCAAAATTATCAGTAAGTTAGCGATCTTAATTTTTATTAAATACCGGTTAATATTTTACAGGCCATTTACTTAATATTAATAACTGCCGTTACGAAATAGAGCGGATTTTAAACTGAAATTTGCTGGTTACACTATATTTTATATTGCTTCTTTGTTGCTCTACCGACAAAAAAACAATATTATAAGACTTAGGATTAACGTTAATTAAGTTAATTACACTGTCTGACATGGAGTGAATCAGCATGACAAAGCCTCAATATCTCATCGAAGGAGATGTCCTTTTCTGCCCGAATAGCGTCGGTTTTTATCATCAGGAACTTCAGGAAGAAATCGTCACTATTTCCTCGTCTGCAGCTCGACTTTTCTCCTTTCTTATTAAAAATAAAGGAGAAATTGTTGAGAGAGAAGTGCTTCTGCAAAAAGTGTGGGATGATTACGGTCTACAGGCCAGCAATAATAATCTCAACCAATGCCTGAGCACGCTACGGCGGATCATCAAGAGCATGGGTATTGATAAAAACATCATAGAAACCATACCAAAAGTAGGGTTAAGAATAGCTAGTGATGTCGCCATTGAAGAGATCGCAATTAATCAGGGCGAGCCTGAATTACCTCGTAAAGAGAAAAAGAATTTTCTGAGCAAAATTAAAATCACTTACGTTTTAATTGCGTTGGTGATTATATTAACGGTGACTACCGTGGTGCATATATTTCACATCTACCAGCACTACTACCAATCAGATGCGAACTATACCGCTATGACGTGGAACAATCCGGGCTGCGAGTTAACTGCAGATCCGTCAGTAGGTCATATGCCTAAGCTGTCCTCTTTTGCTAACACAGGCAGTCACCTATTAAAAAGGGAGCTGGTAAGCTCCCTGAAACTCTAGACATTCTCGCCAAGTAGCGGCGCAGTATGCTGCGCCCGCTGATTTAACCGATAGGCTCTAGCTCACATCGCTACGCCGATAAAGCGCAACACCTACGGCCAATACGCCAAGCATGCCAGCACAGCTACGGTTTACCCAGCGCATCACGTTCGCCGAGAATTTCCGCATCGCATGGCGGCCGCCGTAGGCATAGATCGTCATCATCACGCAGTCGATCATCGCGCTGACCAATGCCAAGATCAGGTATTGCATGGCGATCGGCTTTTCTGGCTGAATAAACTGCGGCAGAAAGGCCGAGAAAAACAGCAGGCCCTTAGGGTTGGACAAACCGACCATCAGGGAACGCAGGAATGCCGTTTTCCCGGTCGCAGCGGCGGCGCTAGCGTTTACCGCCAACGCCTTTACCGGCGCTCGCCACAGCACCCAGGCCAGGTAGACCAGATATAACGCCCCCCCCCATTTCACCACGGCAAACAACTGCTCAGAGGCCTGCAACAACGCCCCAAGTCCGCAACCGACGGCGCCGATCAGCAACAGATCGGCCAATACCGCCCCCAGGAAACCGTAACTGGCAATACGCATACCGTGGATTGCACCATTGTTTAGCGCCAACAGCATGGACGGGCCAGGCGTCACCATCACCGCACTGACGGCAATCACGTAAAGCAAAAGCGTAGTTAACTCCATCAACAACTCCGGACAAATGTAAAACTCTCTGCGCCGCTGCATCGCAACACGACAACTTCGTTATGGTGGGGAATATAGGGGATCTGCCCGATGTGATTCAAGTCACATTCTGTCCGGAACGGAGTGATGGAGCAAGAAACCATCCCCCAAGCCATCAATTCAACAAAAAACAACCAGCATGCGCGCTTATTGCTCACAAATAGCGAACAAATTCACAAAACGTATGAATAAAGCCAAATGCATACAAATTAATTAACTATAATGTTGCAATAATGCAGCAATTTATTGATGAACTCTCGTCTCAAAAAACATATAGTAATAGCAGATTAATCATCAATGATTTCCCTGGTGTTGTTGTGTTTGCCCCTCATTTTTTGCGGGGCTTTTTTCTTCCCCCTGACCCGTCATCCCACTTGTTACTCCCTTTTTAGCGCGCGGCTAGCTACGTCTCTACCAGTGGTTTACCAATCTATGTGGAGCTATCACCGAGCGATAAAGGTACACTGAACTCCTCCTACCTCTACCCGGTGAAAAAGATGTCTTTCTTTGATGCTTTTAAGCTATTCGGTGACGCCCCCGTTGATGTCACCTGCCCTGAATGCGCAAAAAGTTCGCCGCAAAATCGCAGCAAGGTGAAAAAAAACGTCACGCTGATCTGCCCCCACTGTGGACATTATTTCCGTAAACGCGAAGATTGAGAGTGCCAGGAACGAACTGCGTCGGCTGAGATAGGCGGGAGTGGCTGCAAAATAACCGCTATCAATGGGCTCGATAGCGGCAAAGACCACATGGGACTTCGGAACGTTGTTTGAATGGATATGGCAAACACGGCCATTATATCCGTGTATAGTGAGTGGGTAGTGCCTACCCTCTTCATTTAGGAATTTATCCCGAGATTTCCAGTGTGGCTTGCACCGTGAGTATGAACTCCCAACCTCTGACGCTCAACTCGGTTGGAATAAGAGCACTGCTTCTAAACTACCATCAGTTTCCCATCCGCATATGAGCCATAATGTCATTCACCGCATCGTCAACTGTTCTGTGGTTGATGACCATAACAATGGGGCAATTTACTTTTTCCAGCCATTGCTGATGCCGGACAGCGTTTCTACTGACGTCAATTGATGTCTCATACGCTGCAGCCCATTCGACAAACTCCCTGTAGCGCTCATATTGATCACCGCCGGGTAAAATGGCATCCCCGAATCTCATTGACTCTCTGTGGCGGATACGTTCAAGACGAGTTTCATTTTCTACGTATACGTAGACCACTAGCTCAAAAAATGGGATAAACATGTCGCCCCAGCCACATAGCGAGCCACTCAGTATCCACTGTCTGTGGGCTGCTAATGCAGTTGACAGGCGCCGTTGTCTTTCTTGAGTTTGATACACCACGGTATAGGGCGGTGATGTGTTGCGCCAATAGAAATCATCGGAATCAAAATGTTGGCAATCAATTCGTTCAGCCAATCGTCTTGCGATCGATGTTGTCCCCACTCCAGAGGCACCCAAAATATGTATTCTGTTTATTTTTGGCGTCACCGGGGGCTGATTTTTAAGTATTCTGTCCATTAACCTATTTAGCCCTATTGGCAAACTGAATCGAAGACCTGGATCGCCGAAACGGGGCTGTTTTTTGCCTGCGGCATCAGCATATACCCCACAGTACATTGCATTTCACTACCGGCGCCCCATTTCACAATCAGCTCTCCTTTGTCTTCCGCTACACGAGCATACATTTGCCCACCTTGCCCCACTGAACCCACATTGTTGCCTTTACTATCAAAGATATCGGCGCCGAACGGTACCGGTTCCCCCTGATAGGTCGCATTCACCAGAATCGCCGTCCCTTGTTTAGTGTTGTATTTCAATTTCACCACCGCCCCGGAATACGGTGCAACTTTCTGGCTGGTGTTATCCAACTCAACATCCCCTGCGGTGCCTTTCGGATCAATACTGATTTCGTTCATCTGGTAGGGATTCAGGTAAGGCACCATTGCATAGCCGCGGGAGTTAACGTTCACCCCAGGATACGACGACACGCTGGCCCCTTCTGCTCCCTTGGCCTCTACCAGGGCAAAGGTGTCTGAGGTGTAGGGAGTAAAGGTGATCCCTCCTGCGTGGGCGATCACCGTCCCTGTCATACCGGCAGAGCCGCTCTGGTAGCCTTTCCCGGTGCTGTAGGTTCCACTCAGTGCGCTGACGCGGCTGCGGTAGTTGCCATTCACCGAACCGCTGGTCCCCATCCCCTGGTTGGCGTTCATCGCGGTTATGCCATAACTGAACTGATTCTCCACGCCGGAGGTACCAGATACCGTGGCCTGCTGGCCATAACGCCCACTGCTGTCATGAGATAGGTCCATTCTCAGCTGTGGCGTGTGGAGTTCGTCATTCCGGCCCAGTGGCAAGCTGAAGCTTAGCAGGTAGTTGGTTTGCATCTGCCCGATGCTTGAGTGACTGCGGTTGGCACTGATGCCGTATGACAGGCTCTTATAGCGGTTGTTATACCCCACCTGATACTGTATGTCGCTGCCATCCTGATTCCAGTAATCCTGCACTGAGCCACTGACATACAGTTGCCCCCAGTTATCCGGCAAGCCTTGCCCGGCGGTCAGCGTCAGGCGGTTTTTGACTCGTGATATGGAGTCCAGAAAATTCCCCTGTTCTGCCGCATCACGGGTTTGCGCGGCAGTCAGAAAATCCAGGTAGTTTTGGGAAGAAGAGCGATGGAAGACCGCCGAAAGGTTGCTGTTGGTTTCGCTGATAAGCTTGCTGTAGCTCAGTTGGTAACGCTGCCCGCTTAGGGTGCCGCCTGGCTGGCTCCGCCCGTTCGCATCGGTGCTATCACCCAGTTTCGTGCCGGCCTGAGTGATGTCAAAGGCCAGAGCCCCTATCGGGATCCCCAATGCCGCCCCTACCTGCACCGCATAGTAATCCTGGCTGATTTGCAAGCCACCATAGCCGGTAATGGCATTGGTCAGGCCATATTGATAAGTACTCTGGAATAGAGTCGGTTCATCACGCAGGTTTTCGCTACGCAATTGACCCGCAGTGACGGAATAGCGCGATGACCCCGGGCGCAGCAGTTGTGCCACCGAAGCATAAGGCACACTGAAAGTCTGTTCGGTGCCATCGGACTCACGCACGGTAACCACAAGATCGCCACCGTAACCGGTCGGGTAAAGGTCATTAATCAGGAACTCCCCCGGCGTCACTGTGGTTTCATATAAAACCTGGCCCCCCTGAGTCACGGTCACACGAGCATTGGTGCGGGCGATCCCCCGGATTTCCGGCGCATAGCCACGCAGGGATTCCGGTAACATCCGCTCGTCGCTGGCCAGTTGAGCCCCGGTAAAAGGCAAGGTATCAAACAATTGCCCGGTAGTATTCGATTCCCCCAGCAACATTCGCCCTTTCAGTAGCGGAATGTCGCGCTGTAAATAGGTATTAATACTGCTGTATTGGCTGGGCCCGTCACTCATCTGGCTATAAGAGCCGTTGTGACGCAAATACCAAGCCCCCACGTTCAGCCCGGCGTTCACCCCGGCGAACAGCGAGTTAAAGGTGTTGCCGTGCGATTCGCTGGTGTAACCATTAACGTTGTAACCAAGCAGGAACGCCGGGATACCGCTGTCCCATAATTCCGGGCTCACTGTGCCCCGGGCAATATTGAGCATGTAAATCTGAGGGATAATGATATCCAGGCGTTGTTCATTACTGTCGAAGTTCACCTGTGCTTCAGGAAGCTTATTTTGCAGATCCATACATAGGGCGCCGCTAGACTGCTGTTTTAAAAAGTCGGCGGGCAGTTTTTCGTAGTTGAACGCAATATTTCTAATAATGTCGCTGGTCAGGCAGGGATAGACCGACTTATCGGCCCGAGACTTGAATTCAATATCGGTATTACTGATCAGTTGATCGTTAACATACAGCGCGGTTTTGTAAATTCCGGGCAACCCTGAGGCGCCTTCAGCGAAACGGCTGAGATCGACCGACTGAACGTCATCAACGTTCAAAAAAGACGAGTCGAACTCCAGGCTCTTGGCACTGGTTTGCGGTGCGTTTTCAGTTGCCGCGTTGACACTTCCCGCCACAAAAATCGATAACGCCGCTACCGCCAAAGAGGCGAACGGCTCACGAATAGCGTAGCGCAAAAATTTTGACATCCCGCCCCCTCAAGAGCTTGATACCGGGTCTATCACTAAGACTTAAATATAAAAATAGTGATAGATATTATTATGTTACTTTATTACAGCATCGAAGGGGTTGACCGCACCATAGTCATTAACAACACTCCCACTGATTTTGTTGCCCCCATTGCCAGCCAGATTCAACACCATGCTTGAGCGCGGTGCCACCATGGCGTTATCGAGTTTTTTGCCGTTGACTGACAGGTTCACAAAGTTGACATAAAACGGCGTGGGATTGGTTGCCTGTACTTTGCCGCCTTGCGTGTTCCAAGTTACCGCTTTAGAAGCATCATTGGCATTGCCTTGCAGGCCCGCCGGACGATAGAACAGCTTGATCCGGGTACGGAAAGCCATTTGCAGACGGTTTTCGTTCGTTTTGGCTTCGCTCTTGGCCGGAACTTCCAGCACATTCAGCCAGAACACCGATTCCTTATCCATTGGCAAGCTTCCGCCAGCATAGCTGATACGTAGTGTCTGGCCCTTACCCTGCTCAACCCGGTTCATGGGTGGAGTCAGTACAAAGGGAACTTTGATTGCCGCAGGTTTGGCATTGGGATCGCCATTATCTATCCAGCTCTGCAGCAGTACCGGCGAGGGACCGACATTATTGATTTTGACGCTGACTTCTTTGGCGTCCGACGGATAAATCACACGAGTTCCGGTGAGTACCACGCTGGCCAGGCTGCTGCCACTGAAAAGGGCAATCGCGGCAAGAGTGCAAACCTGACGCGCAGTATTTAGAGGAAAAAGTTTCATAAAAAACTCCTAACCCAACGGGAGATAAAGGGGGATGACTCCCCCCTTCTAAAACTGCTTATTGATACTGAATAGAATAGACTACATTGCTGATCACGGTGCCAGCAGTAGTGGCTCCTTCAGCATAATAACGCACTGCATAAGGCAGGGTAGCGCTACCGCTAGTAACATCTTGATAAGTGGTGTTGGTCACCTGATTCGCGTTACCGGCCTCGATCACTGCCCGAGACGTGCTGGATGCGTCCAACAGTTGCAGACTGACGTTGGAAGCCGTGCCAGTCAGGTTTTTCAGGCGCCCGGTCACGGAATCTACCGAAGCCCCCGCTTCAAAGAAGGCTGAGGCAGTCTGCAGTGTGCCTGAACAGTTGTTCAGTGCCATCACGAAACCCGTTTCACCAGCGGTTTGGGTCGCGCCGTTCAACTGGCTGGTGCCAACGGTTGGCAGCACGACGGTGGCATCTGCCGTCTGACCATCGACTACGACATCACAGGTGTTGGCGGTCAGTTCACCGTTGAAGGTGATGGTACCGGTAGAAGCGGCCTGAGCCAGACCCACTGAACCAAATACCGCAACCAGGGAAGCTACAACTGTTAATTTTTTCATATTTATTCCTAGTGACCTTACGTCATTAAACTAATAGGTTACCCACAAAAATGTGGATATATTTATGCAATACATAACTCTATAAATATGACGAGTACATATCGGCAATAACACAGCATTGAAAATGCAGGACAATAACTGGTGCAATAAAATCAAATAGAAATACATTCACAAGATATCAATGAATGGTAGTTCCGTGTTGAAAGCCTTTTCAGCGAACCTTTATCCCTTACCCCATCACGAATCATTCGTTCGGTGTTGCATACTGCCTTGCTGTTGGGATAAATATTATCGCCAAGAACAGAATATTCTTAGTGAAGTAGTATAAAATGCAGGGCAAAACATTTATTACCATTAAAATCAATAAATTAAACAACGTTCTTATATGAAAGACCGGATTTCTCTATTGTTCTAACAGCACTGCAATTCCATATAAGAAAACCATGCAACAAATTGATATATAACAAAAAACCAATAAAATGGATTTTGGCAGCGATACGCAGATAGCTTCGCTTACCCATAAGTTACTTACTGCTCTGCAGCAAAGATAAAGCTCATCGGCGTTTGGCTGCTGATCTGTTTTTGAGGAAAACAAACGGGAGCCATAGGCTCCCGATACTCAATAGTGAATTTTTAGTTATTGGAATTTCAGCATGAAACCAGCCATAGCCTGATAATCACCCGCTTGAATATTTTCCGGCACACCATCTCCCTGAAGGTAAACGGTAAAAGGAAGGGTGTTATTACCATTCTGGAGCGAAAAGTTTTTGCTGGGTTTTCCCAGCTCAAGCACATTTCCTGAACCATCGGTCAAAGCAACACTGGCACCGCTAGCCGTACCTGTAATGCCAAGACGACCATCCTTTCCCTCCGCGCCAACGCTTTTTTGCTGGAATTTATCCAGCTCACTGTTTCCTCTCTGCAAGTTGCTGGTATCGACACGCAGAGCAATACTTACAATGTCACTCATGCTTTTCTCCAGGCGTAAAAAAACCACCCGAAGGTGGTTATAGACAGGATTTTATTCCTTCTGTTCGTTTTTTTACTCCTCGCCACGGGTCCAGTGAACCTCTCAGCGAGTAGAAATCAATCTTGGTTATGCCGCCATCACTATAGACATCTGCATTATCCGCTATCGAAATGATGCTGTAGTACTTCCCTGTTTTCTGTGATGTAACAGCTCCTCCCCCAGTCATATTACTTTGCCACGCAACCAAGATACATTCCTGCGTCTCCTGAACTCCGTTAGATGTCGTAAAAGAGGCGACAATCTCTTGATCTTCTCTATAAGTGTAGGGGTTAACGCACCCCGTGAGAGTTATCACTCCTAACGTCAGAAGTAGCCTTTTCATGCCCCTATCCCTTCAATATTTTAGGCTAAAGAGTAACAGGATATCATTGCTAACAAAACCAACAAGTAGACTACTGAGGAGGTAAAAACAATGCCATATCCTTGTAAGAATTAGCTTTCCTATAACTTTCCCCTTCATTTCTCATGAATAACCGAAAGCGCCGTCGCTTCAATCACCAAGATATCTAAGAACGCGGTTACCTCATCCTCTACGCCATGCAGTTTCATCAACCAGGGCAAACTGTGCAATCAAGCCCGCTTATACCGCTCATACCTGCACGCCATTGCTTGGCCATAATCCAATGTTAGCTCAACATCTGCACTCAATAATAACGATGCAAAGACTGGCAATAGCAAATGGGTATGGTTGGAATAGATTCGTCAAAATGGTAGATCAAGTATTGCCAAGAAAAAGCGGAACATTCGAACTGCAGTTAACTGATCCAACATCGAGTTTTGGCTTTTTTTCATACAGTTTTGCAGAAGATTTTTTGAAGGGGAAAAAACAAACGGGAGCCATAAGCTCCCGTTATCATGTTACGCTAAATCACAATTACATGTGTTTAACGATAGCGTCGCCAAACTCTGAACATTTCAGCAGCTTAGCACCTTCCATCAGGCGTTCGAAATCGTAGGTCACGGTCTTGGCAGCGATAGCGCCTTCCATGCCCTTAACGATCAGGTCGGCAGCTTCGAACCAACCCATGTGACGCAGCATCATCTCAGCGGACAGGATGATGGAACCTGGGTTCACTTTGTCCTGGCCAGCATACTTAGGCGCAGTACCGTGGGTGGCTTCAAACAGCGCACAATCGGAACCGATGTTGGCACCAGGGGCGATACCGATACCACCAACCTGAGCGGCCAGGGCGTCGGAGATGTAGTCACCGTTCAGGTTCATACAGGCGATCACGTCGTATTCTGCCGGGCGCAGCAGGATTTGCTGCAGGAAGGCGTCGGCGATCACGTCTTTAACCACGATCTCTTTACCGGTGTTCGGGTTCTTGATTTTCAGCCATGGGCCGCCGTCGATCAATTCACCACCGAACTCTTCACGTGCCAGTTCGTAGCCCCAATCCTTGAAGGCACCTTCGGTGAACTTCATGATGTTGCCTTTGTGAACCAGCGTCACTGAATCACGATCGTTGGTGATAGCATATTCGATAGCCGCACGAACCAGGCGCTTGGTGCCTTCTTCGGAACAAGGCTTAACGCCAATACCGCACTGCTCTGGGAAACGGATCTTCTTCACGCCCATTTCGTCGCGCAGGAACTTGATCACTTTGTCCGCTTCTGCAGAACCCGCTTTCCATTCGATACCGGCGTAGATGTCTTCGGCGTTTTCACGGAAGATCACCATATCGGTCAGCTCTGGCTGCTTAACCGGGCTTGGTGTGCCCTGATAATAACGCACCGGGCGCAGACACACGTACAGATCGAGCTGCTGGCGTAGTGCCACGTTCAGAGAACGAATACCGCCACCCACTGGCGTAGTCAGTGGGCCTTTGATCGCTACGCGGTAGTCACGAATAAGTTCCAGTGTTTCTTCCGGCAGCCACACGTCTTTCCCGTAAACGTGGGTGGATTTTTCACCGGTATAGATTTCCATCCAGGAGATTTTACGTTCGCCGTGGTAGGCCTTTTTAACCGCTGCATCCACCACGTGGATCATGGCAGGAGTCACGTCAACGCCAATACCGTCACCTTCGATGAACGGGATGATAGGGTTATGCGGAACAACCAGTTTACCCTGGGCATCAACCGTAATCTTTTTACCTTCTGCCGGAACAACTACTTTGCTTTCCATCAACCTCTCCTTTCTGTCTTCAAGCGCAATTTTTGTTAATGCTTTGTAAGATGCGTGTCAATACTACTTGAATATTCAGCTCGCGCCAATCCGAAACGGATTAGGCTATAATGCGCTTATCATTCGAAATCTCAAAGACCATGACTAAATTCTCTGTTAAAAATCACCAAGTTAAACGATTCAGCCGCAGTAAACCCGCAGCACGCCAGAAATCCCAGGCGCCGCGGCGAGTGGTCATCTTCAACAAACCCTTTGATGTGTTACCACAGTTTACCGACGAAGCAGGCCGCGTCACTCTGAAAAAATTCATTCCTTTCAGCGATGTTTATGCCGCAGGAAGGCTCGATCGCGACAGCGAAGGCTTACTGGTGCTGACCAACGACGGCAAGCTACAGGCACAGCTAACCCAGCCCGGCAAACGCACCGGTAAGATTTATTATGTGCAGGTGGAAGGCGAACCCCAGGAGAGCGATCTGGCCGCATTGCGCCTTGGCGTGACGCTGAACGATGGGCCAACCCTGCCCGCCGGAGCGGAACGGGTTGAAGAGCCAGAATGGCTATGGCCGCGCAATCCACCGATCCGCGAACGCAAGACCATCCCCACCAGTTGGCTGAAAATCACGCTCTACGAGGGCAGAAACCGCCAGGTGCGTCGCATGACGGCACATATCGGCTTCCCTACCCTGCGCCTGATTCGTTACAGTATGGGCAATCTTTCCCTGGGGAGCTTGCAACCTGGGGAATGGCAGACCGTCGATTCACTATAAGGAACCGCCATGTTTAAGCCGCACGTCACCGTTGCCTGCGTGGTTCATGCCGCCGGTAAATTTTTGGTGGTCGAAGAAACCATCAACGGTAAAGCCCTGTGGAATCAACCAGCCGGCCATCTCGAAGCGGATGAAACGCTGGTCCAGGCCGCCGAGCGCGAACTGTGGGAAGAAACCGGCATCCGTGCCAAGCCGCAGTCTTTTCTGCGGATGCATCAGTGGATCGCGCCAGACCGCACGCCGTTTCTGCGCTTCTGCTTTGTGATTGAGCTGGAGCAGCCGCTGCCCACCGAGCCGCAAGACGATGATATAGACTGCTGCCTATGGCTGACCGCCGAGCAGATCCTGAAGGCTGAAAACCTGCGTTCACCGCTGGTGGCCGAGACGATCCGTTGTTATCAGCAGCCGGAACGCTACCCGTTGTCGCTGGTTGCCAGCTTTAACTGGCCGCTTTAACGGCAAATAAGGGCCGTGCGCGCAGGCGGCCAACGTGGTAAAATCCTGCGCTTGTTTTTTTATCGCACAGTACGTGTTCAAGTTCGTGAGATCCCCATGTCAGACAACAGCCAGAAAAAAGTGATCGTCGGAATGTCCGGCGGCGTCGACTCTTCCGTTACCGCCTATCTGTTACAACAACAGGGCTATCAGGTCGCTGGGTTGTTCATGAAGAACTGGGAAGAAGACGACGACGAGGAATACTGCTCGGCCGCCACCGATTTGGCCGATGCACAAGCCGTCTGCGACAAGCTGGGCATCGAGCTGCATACGGTGAACTTCGCGGCGGAGTACTGGGACAACGTGTTCGAGCTGTTCCTTGAAGAGTACAAGGCGGGCCGTACCCCTAACCCGGATATCCTGTGCAATAAAGAAATCAAATTCAAAGCGTTCCTGGAGTTTGCGGCTGAAGATCTGGGGGCGGATTTTATCGCTACCGGTCACTATGTCCGCCGCCAGGACGTGGACGGCAAAAGCCGCCTGCTGCGCGGCGTCGACGGTAACAAAGACCAGAGCTATTTCCTGTATACACTGAGCCACGAGCAGGTCGCGCAAAGCCTGTTCCCGGTCGGTGAGTTGGAAAAGCCAGAGGTCCGCCGCATTGCGGAGCAACTGGAACTGGTTACCGCCAAGAAAAAAGACTCTACCGGCATCTGCTTTATCGGCGAACGTAAATTCCGCGACTTCCTGGGCCGCTATCTGCCAGCACAACCTGGCCCGATTGTTAGCGTCGACGGCCAAACCATCGGCGAACACCAGGGCTTGATGTACCACACCCTCGGCCAGCGTAAAGGCTTGGGCATAGGCGGTATGAAAGACAGCAGCGAAGATCCGTGGTACGTAGTGGATAAAGACGTCGCCAACAATATTCTGGTGGTCGCTCAAGGCCACGAACATCCGCGCCTGATGTCTATCGGCCTGATCGCCCAGCAGTTGCATTGGGTGGATCGCCTGCCGTTGACACAACCTCTGCGCTGTACGGTTAAAACCCGTTATCGCCAGCAGGATATTCCCTGCACCGTGACGCCGCTAGACGCCGAGCGCATCGAAGTTCGCTTCGACGAGCCGGTCGCAGCCGTCACTCCAGGCCAGTCCGCCGTGTTCTATCAGGGCGATATCTGCCTGGGCGGCGGCATTATTGAACAGCGTATACAGGAGTAACCGTGGCGAAGAATTATTACGACATCACGCTGGCCATGGCCGGGATTAGCCAAGCGGCCCGTCTGGTACAGCAGTTGGCGCACGAAGGGCAAATGGATGGCGAAGCCTTCCATACCTCACTCAACAGCCTGTTGCAGATGGATCCCCCTTCTACCCTGGCGGTGTTCGGCGGCGAAGAGCGTAACCTGAAGATGGGGCTGGAAACCTTGATTGGCGTACTCAACGCCAATAACAAAGGCCCGGCCGCCGAGCTGACCCGCTACACCATCAGCCTGATGGTGCTGGAGCGCAAGCTGAACGCCAACAAAACGGCGATGAATACGCTCGGCGAGCGGTTGAGCCAGTTGGAGCGTCAGTTGGCGCATTATGAACTGGGTTCAGATACCATCATCAGCGCCCTGGCCGGTATCTATGTCGATGTTGTGGCACCATTGGGGCCGCGCATCCAGGTAACAGGTTCACCCGCCATCCTGCAAAATCCGCAGGTGCAGGCCAAGGTTCGTGCCACCCTGCTCGCCGGTATCCGTGCCGCCGTGCTGTGGCAGCAGGTTGGCGGTAGCCGCCTGCAGTTAATGTTTTCCCGTAATCGTCTGCTCAAGCAGGCGCAAAATATCGTTGCTCATTGTTAAACTTCCCAGGAGTTGCTACCGATGGAATTATCCTCACTGACCGCCGTTTCCCCCATTGATGGACGCTACGGTGATAAAGTCAGCGCACTGCGCACCATTTTCAGCGAGTATGGCTTGCTGAAATTCCGCGTGCAGGTTGAAGTACGTTGGCTGCAAAAACTGGCCGCTTGCGCAGAGATCAAAGAAGTTCCCGCTTTTGACGCCGACGCAAACGCTTACCTTGATAAGATCGTCGCAGAATTCAGTGAAGAAGACGCCCAGCGCATCAAGACCATCGAGCGAACCACCAACCACGACGTTAAAGCGGTGGAATACTTCCTGAAAGAAAAAGTGGAATCAGTACCTGCTCTGCACGCCGTGTCTGAGTTTATCCACTTCGCCTGTACTTCTGAAGACATCAACAACCTGTCCCATGCGTTGATGCTGCACACTGCGCGTCAGGATGTGGTGTTGCCACACTGGCGCAAAATCATCGAATCCATCAAAGGGCTGGCGCTGGAATATCGTGATATTCCGCTGCTGTCACGTACCCATGGCCAACCCGCTACCCCGTCTACCGTGGGTAAAGAGTTTGCCAACGTGGCCTACCGGATGGAGCGTCAATATCGCCAGTTAGAGCGCGTTGAGATCCTCGGTAAAATCAACGGCGCAGTAGGTAACTACAATGCCCACATCGTGGCCTATCCGGAAGTGGACTGGCACCGTTTCAGCGAAGAGTTTGTCACCTCGCTGGGAGTGACCTGGAACCCGTACACCACGCAGATCGAGCCGCATGACTATATCGCCGAGCTGTTCGACTGCGTGGCACGTTTCAACACCATCCTGATCGACTTCGACCGTGATATCTGGGGTTACATCGCCCTGAACCACTTCAAGCAAAAAACCATTGCCGGTGAGATCGGTTCTTCCACCATGCCGCACAAGGTTAACCCGATCGACTTCGAGAACTCCGAAGGCAACCTGGGCCTGGCTAACGCGGTACTGGGCCATCTGGCTAGCAAACTGCCGGTTTCCCGCTGGCAGCGTGACCTGACGGACTCCACCGTGCTGCGTAACCTGGGCGTGGGCCTGGGCTATGCGCTGATTGCCTATCAGGCCACCATGAAAGGCATCAGCAAGCTGGAAGTGAACCGCGCACACCTGCTGGACGAACTGGATCACAACTGGGAAGTGCTGGCCGAGCCGATCCAGACCGTGATGCGCCGTTACGGTATCGAAAAGCCGTACGAGAAGCTGAAAGAGCTGACCCGTGGCAAGCGCGTAGATGCAGCCGGTATGCAAACCTTTATCGATAGCCTGGAACTACCGGAAGACGAGAAAACCCGCCTGAAAGCCATGACGCCAGCTAACTACATTGGCCGCGCCACCACCATGGTTGACGAGCTGAAGTAAGCGCCTTCCCTTGCAGCTTTAGAGGCTCTTTAGTTACCCGCCCAAGGGCGGGTTAACTTTAACCGAGCTGAATCTGCCCCCCTATGAAATAACAAGCCCTGCCGTTTATAGTGAGCTATCTGTGAAACGCCGCCCTTTATGGTAGAAAACTCGATCGTGCTCACCGATGGGTCTTAGTACACGGCAGGGAACGCCCGCAGCGACCACGTCTGCAGGCACATCCTTGGTCACCACGCTCCCTGAACCAATAACGCTGTTACGACCGATGGTAATACCAGGGTTAATGATGACCCCACTACCAATCCAGACATTATCTTCAATGGTGACGGGCAAAGAAAACTGCTGGCCGGTAATACGCACCGCAGGATCCACTGGGTGCCCCGTGGTAGATATCGTGACATTCGGCGCAATCATCACGTTGTCGCCAATCAGCACCTTACCGTCATCCACCACTACCAGATTAAAGTTGGCGTAAAAGTTATCACCAATAGCGATCTGGCTACCATAAGCAACATGCAGTGGCGGCTCAATCCAAACGTTCTTGCCGACGCTCCCCATCAGTTGACGGATCAGCGCTTCACGTTTTTTTTGCTCTGAAGGCCGCGTATGATTAAAGTCATAAACCAATTCTTTTCCGCGCAGGCGCTCTTCTGCCATACCTTCATCCATATCAGTGTATAAACACCCGCTGGCTAACTTTTCCCGTTGCGTCATCATCGTATTATCCTTGTCGTTGACTATGCCATATTCCTTACGGCTTCTGGTTCAGGTTTAAACGCTGACAGCGGCCCACGTCCCGACAAAGTGAAGACTGATATCAGAGTAAACGATAGCGCAATAAGCCCCAGAATAAGGTAGGTTCCGTGGAAACCGACTTTTTCATACATATTCCCGGCAAAGACCGACATGAACATAATCGCTAATTGTTTAAAGAAACAGAAACAAACCAGATAAATAGTGGCAGAGAAGCGCACCTCAAATACCGAAGTGATATATTTAAAACAGCCAACGATCAGGAACGGAATTTCAAACATATGCAAGGTTTTCAGAATAACCACTTCTACCGGTGTAGACGCAAATGAAGAGCCGATAATACGTATCGACATGATGAGCCCCGCGAGCAACAGCGCATTCTTCCCACCGATGCGGTTAACAATGAGCGGGGCAAAGAACATGATTGACGCATTCAGTAACTCTCCCATGGTGGTGACATAACCAAAAACACGCGTACCTTGTTCGCTTGATGAGAAGAACGAGGTGAAGAAGTTGGCGAATTGCTGATCAAACACATCGTAGGTACAGGAAACGCCCACCACATACAGGGCTAAAAACCAAAGTTTAGAGTCTTTCAGTAATTCGAACGCCAAGCGCAAATTAAACGGCTTACTGTTAGCCCCCAATTTGTCAGCAACCTGGGCGGTACTGCCTGCCTCAGGTTTAGCGATAAGTAACAGGATCGCCAGTATCACGGCACAGCCAGAACCGAGCCAGAATACAAACTCGTTGTTGATGGTGAACATAATGCCGACCACCGAGGCACACAAAGCCCAGCCCACACAGCCAAATAAGCGTGCTCGGCCAAATTCAAACGAGCTGCGGCGGCTTACCTTCTCAATATACGCCTCAATGGCTGGCGCACCCCCGTTATAAATAAAACCAAGGTAAATCCCGCCAGCAATGGAACCCAAGACAATATTAGTGCGTAATAGCGGGCCGAAAACATAGATAAAGAACGGTGCGAATAATATCAGCATCCCCGTGATTATCCACAGCAAGTGTTTTCTTAACCCCAGTTTATCTGACAGCAGGCCAAATATCGGCTGAAACAGTAATGAGAAGAAGGATATGCTGGCAAAGATAATGCCGGTATCGCTTTTACTGACCTGATTGATGTCATGCAACCAGATAGGGAAGAATGGGAAGTAGGCCCCCATGATGAAGAAATAGAAGAAGAAAAACAGCCCAAACATCCAGAAGTTGGTATTTTTTAAATAGTACATGCGAACTCCTTGTGCAAAACCCAAGCGCGTTTGAGTCCATACTCAGGTACGCGATATTATTTATATATTCATCAGGTAGGATGATGGATGTTTTTCTGTATTATAAAAAGTCGGGTTGCAGGGATGAGCTAAACCCACTACCCCAGTCACATAGATAACCCTGTGACTGGAGTAAACAAGTGCGACCAAGAATCCATCCCATGATAAATAAGTATTATTCACCGTACTGCCAAACCAGCTTATAGTTATAGTGCTCAGCATCCAGGATAAAATCCGGGCTCACACTCGGGCTCCATGAATCATCGCCGCCGACCCCCATGTGGAAACCATCTATATTGACCCAAACCCCCTGCTCCGGGCGCAACAAATGGTTATGCGAGGTATCCGCTAATTGTTGCTGACTATATTGGCTGAGGCCAAAGTGGAAATCCCCCTGCCACTGCCAACGACCAAATTTCAGTTGGCGAGTATTGCAACGCAATCCATTCTCCGTAGGGAAAATGTATGGCGTCTGTAGCTCAGAAAGCGGTAACGTCCACCGCCCAAGCTGAGCGGAAAGCTGGCGGTCAGGGTAGTTTTCGTGTGGGCCTAACCCCAGCCACGTTGCATGTTCGGCAACCTCCGCCAACTGGCAGCTCAAGCCAATCCGCGCCGGTGCTGGAATTCCGTAGGCTACATCAACATTGACATCAATCTGCAGTTTACCCTGGCAGTCGATCAAATAGGTCTTGTGGCTGATGAACATGATGCTGTTTTGGTAGGCATAAGCATGGGCCGTGCGGATCTGCACGCCTTGTGAAATCGAATCGGCTTCACATTGCAGTAAGCGCGTTTCTAGCGCGTACATACCCGCTCTCTTCCAACGTTCTACCCATGCATTAGGATCGATGTGAGCGGCATCGCTCACACCAATGTCATTATCAAGCGGTGCACGGGTAAAGTTGTCGCGTAACGGCGTCAACAGAGCGGCGTTTTCATCCTGCCACCACTGCTCAAGCAAACCGGTTTGCCGATTGAACTGCCAGCGCTGTGTATCCCACTCAATGCTGAAAGCGTCATTATGCTCGTTTAACCGAGGTGACTGCGCCTGAACGTCATTGTGATCCATTGGTAAGGTTAATGGTCGAGGTAAACGCCACTGGTCCCAGGCACAACGATGATGCTCTTCAGACCATGCTGTTGCCTTGATTTGGCGAACCTCCACGTTCAACCACAGTTCACCGCTCTCATTCAGTTCGGGAATATCACCCAATACGATTTTCTGTGTCCCCTGCGCCGCTAATGACAGTTCAGCCTCTCCCTGTGCGATAGCTTTCCCGTCCAAGGCTACATTCCAATAAAGCCGCTCGTTATCGCTGGTACGGAATAAATACTCACTGTTCACTTCAATCGTTAACGGCTGCTGTTCGAGCAGTTGGAACTGGAAAAACTGCTGGGCACGCTGCGCTTCAAACAGTGCCGGGTGCGGGCTGCGATCGGGGAATACCAGCCCGTTCAGACAAAATTGGCGGTCGTTAGGCGTATCACCGAAGTCGCCGCCGTAGGCCCAATAGGTTTGGCCGCTGTCATCTGTGCGATTCAGTGCCTGATCGACCCAGTCCCAAACAAAGCCCCCCTGGAGTCGCGGATGTTTACGAAAAGCCTGCCAGTAGCGATCAAAGCCACCAAAGCTGTTACCCATCGCATGGGCATACTCACACAGGATCAGTGGGCGGTTTTCATCGGGCATGCCGATCCACTTCTTGATCGACCATTTGGGTACTACCGGGAAAGGCTGATCCTGGTCGACGCGGGCATACATGGGGCACACAATATCCGTTGCCGCCGAATTGGCACCGCCGCCTTCATACTGCACCGGACGAGTAGGATCCTGGCTTTTCACCCAGCGATACAGCGCATCATGGTTGCTGCCGTGGCCGGACTCGTTGCCCAGAGACCAGATGATGATGCAGGCATGGTTGCGATCGCGTTGTACCATGCGCGTAACACGCTCGCTCATGGCAGGCAGCCAGAGCGGATCGTTCGACAGCCGGTTCATCGGCTGCATGCCATGCGTTTCAATGTTCGCCTCATCCACGACGTACAGGCCGTAGCGATCGCACAGCTTGTACCACAGCGGGTGGTTCGGATAATGGGAACAGCGCACGGCATTAAAATTATGCTGCTTCATCAGCAGGATATCCTGACGCATGGTGGCTTCATCCATGACCTGACCCTGCTCAGGATGGTGCTCATGGCGGTTGGTGCCACGTATTAATAGCGGCTGTCCGTTAAGCTTCAGTAAGCCGTTGCTGATTTCAACCTGGCGGAAACCCACGTCATAGGCTTCAGCCTCCACCAGTTCACCCGTTGGGGAGAGCAACTTGACCACGGCACGATACAGTGCCGGGTTCTCCGCACTCCACAAGGCGGGTTGATCCACCGGCAGGCGCAGGGTCGTACGCTCATCATAAGCGCCGCGCTCATCGATGATCTCGCTGCCAAAGGCCTGCGTTTGTTCGCCGATCAGGGCATCTTCACGCCACAGTTGCACCTGCACCCGGTGTTGTTGTGGCTGATGAGCCCGCACCTCTACCACCAGTTCCCCTCGGCGGAAACTGTCGCTTAATGGCGTGGTAATAGAGATATCGCTCAGATGAGTGGCGGGTTTATGCAACAGGCTGACATCGCGGAAAATCCCGCTCATGCGCCACATATCCTGATCTTCCAGATAACTGCCGTCGCACCAGCGTAATACCATCACCGCCAGCCGGTTTGCCCCTGGAACCAAAACGTCGCTGAGATCGAATTCAGCAGGTAAACGGCTGTCTTGTGAATAACCAACCCAGTGACCATTGCACCACAGATAAAACGCAGAATTGACACCGTCGAAAATAATCCGGGTCTGTCCCTGCGCTAGCCATCCCTCATCGACATTGAATGTGAGCGAATAACATCCTGTAGGGTTTTCTACCGGGACGAAAGGCGGATTAACCGGGATCGGATAGGTAACGTTGGTGTAAATCGGTGCATCGTAGCCAGCCAATTGCCAGTTTGACGGCACCTGTATTTCATCAGCGTTGTCCAGGTCGCTCTGTAGCCAGGTCTCCGGCACCCTTTCTGGCTGACTAAAATAGCTAAACTTCCAAGTGCCATTTAACGAAGCAGACTGAGTTGAAGCCCTATCTTCTCTTGCATCTTGCTCATTGCGCCAACTTTGAAATGGCGGATGCGCGGGTAGGCGACGGTATTGCGTACAGGCAGGATTTTCCCAGTCTCGACGAGATAAAACAGCGCTGAGTGATTTCCCTGTTTGAGATGAGTTCATGCTTCCCCTCTAAATGTTATACGCTCACAATTAACAATAAAATGAACAATGCGCGTAGGGGTGTAAAGCAAATATACTTGGGAAAGCGAGGTCGGTCACAAATTAAGCTCAGGGATCGCAACCGATCCCTGACGTTAGCGGCTATTTGCCCTCAAGCGCGGAGATTTGACGTGCGATACGCAGCAACTCCTGAGACAACGATTGCAGCGATACCTTATCCTGATTTATAGCCGCCGTGGTATGCCTTTGCACCAGACTAGTCGTCAGACGCAAAGAACCGGCATGAGGCACATGTCGATCTTCCAGACACTGAACCAGGCGTTTAACGCTTTCCTGCCCCAACATCCGAAAGTCCTGCTTAATGGTGGTCAGCGGTGGGTAATAATAAGCACTGTCTTCAGTATCATCGTACCCCACTACCGACATTTGCGCTGGAATGTGCAACCCATACTCCTGCAGCGCGCGCAGCACCCCTAACGCCATTTGATCGTTAGCAACCAATATCGCCGTAGGGTGTTTTGGCAAGCTCAGGATCTGCCCGGCAAGCTGATAACCGGAAGCCGCACTCCAATCGCCATGGAGCACCGAACAAGGTTTCAGCTGATGCTCTGCTAAGGTCGTCAGCCACCCCTGATAGCGCAAGCGTGCCGAAATCGAGACCAGCGGCCCGGTAATCAGTGCTATATCACGATGCCCAAGAGCAACGACATGTTCTACCCCTTGACGAGCCCCCTCATAGGGATCAAACAGAATGCTGGAGACATCAGAATCAGGGTCGACGTCCAAAAACAGCGCAGGCACCTCGCTACAAACTTGTTCAATTGCGTGAGCATCTTCAGCGCAGAGCGAAACATTAATCAGCAATCCATCTACCCTTTGCGACAACAGCTCATTTATCGCAGTGCGACAGGCATGAACGCTAAGATCTTCCACCATGGAAATCACCACGTTAAATCCCATCTGGTTTGCCTGCGTTTTAATTGCCGACGCGATTTGAGAGGGTGCGTGCAGAGCTAGTTCTGTAGTCGCCAGCCCCAGCGTAAAACTCTGTTTGCCTGCAAGTTGCTGCGCGACACGGTTTGGTACGTAATTCAGCGCAGCCATGGCCTGCTCAACCTTCGCGCGGGTTTTATCCGAAACGTGTTCAGCACGATTTAATACCCGCGACACGGTTTGGTACGACACTCCAGAATACTCGGCGACGTCATTCAGCGTGACAGATTTAGGCTTCATACGGTTTCTCGCGTCGATTAATGCAAAGAAATCAAGCTAATGAGTATCAATCATAGCAGTTTAAAAAGCTATCCAACCAGGTATTATTGACAGTACGGCCTGAAGGTATTGATTTCAGGCCTTCGGCCCTTAAAGACTGAACCCGTAAATCACACAACCCTTATTTTTTACTAAAAACTGATGAAAGTTCGCCGACATCACTTACAATGCCAGATAACGAAGTTTGCCGTTCAGGCTGTGAGATAAGGATAGATATGGCAACGCTGAAAGATATCGCGGCCGAAGCAGGAGTTTCATTAGCGACGGTCTCCCGGGTTTTGAATGACGATCCCACGCTCAACGTCAAAGAAGAGACCAAGCATCGCATTCTGGAAATTGCCGAAAAGCTGGAATACAAGACCAGCAGTGCCAAAAAGCATCTGACTAACGCGGTGGTACAGCACCACGTGCTGGCGCTATACAGCTATAAGCAAGAGATGGAAATCAACGATCCTTATTACCTTTCCATCCGTCACGGCATCGAAACCCAGTGCGAGAGGCTGGGGATTGAACTCACTAACTGCTATAAAAATAACCAGCTACCGGACCTGAAGAAGATCACCGGCGTACTGATCGTCAGCAAACCCACGCCTGAGACCCTGCGTAAGGCAGCGGCGTTAACCGACAATATCTGCTTTATTGATTTTAATGAGCCCGGTTCCGAATACGACTCGGTGGATATCGATCTGGCAAGGATCAGCAAAGAGATTATCGACTTCTTTATTGAGCACGGGGCCAAACGCATCGGTTTTATCGGTGGTGCCGATGAGCCGAATAAAGCGGATATCCGTGAAGCGGCCTTTGTAGAATATGGGCGGCTGAAAGGCGTGGTCCGTGAGCAAGATATCTACCGTGGTGACTTCTCTAGCGCATCCGGTTATGAGTTGGCGAAAAAAATGCTGGCTACCGCGGATTATCCTACCGCGCTGTTTGTCGCCTCAGACTCCATTGCCATTGGGGTGCTGCGCAGCATTCATGAGTTGGGGTTGAAAATCCCACAGGACATCGCCCTGATCAGCGTGAACGATATCCCGACCGCGCGTTTTACCTTCCCACCGCTTTCTACCGTGCGTATCCACTCGGAAATGATGGGGATCCAAGGGGTCAACCTGCTGCTGGAGAAGTTCCGTGATGGCCGCGCCCTGCCGCTGCAGGTCTACGTGCCAAGCAAGTTAAAGCTGCGTGAAACCACCAAGTAACTGACCGCTCAAGTCTCGCCATGTTGGGGCGCCGCATGCTGCGCCCGTTAAAGCACCAATCCCGCATCCAAACGCCCTGTTATTAGTAAAAAACACTAATAATTACGGGCTTTTTTACCTCAAAACCCACCAATTTATGCCACTTCTCTCCGCCTACCACACCAATCAGCCATTTCTTTAACCCGATCACAGATCCACCAGCGCCATGGACATAAAGCGTGATCGAGTTAAAGCAAAACAAATTATCGGCTATGTTTTAGTAAATGTTTTACTAAAATCATTCCAAACATTGACGCATTCCATGCCAAGACTGCGGCCTACAGCATTCAGACCAGGAGAGATGACGTGAATAATTGGGAAAACTTTCAACACCTGCATGAGAACCGAATGGCACCCCGCGCCTACTTCTTCTCATATGACTCACTCAAGCGTGCCCAAACCTTTCAGCGCGCCCTCAGCAGCCACTTTATGGCGCTCAGCGGCCAATGGAGCTTTAACTACTTCACCAATCCGTTGCTGGTGCCCGAAGATTTTTATTCACAAAGGATGACTGACTGGGGCCAGATCACGGTGCCCAACATGTGGCAAATGGAAGGCCATGGCATTCTGCAGTATACCGACGAAGGCTTCCCCTTCCCGATCGATGTGCCTTTCGTCCCCACAGACAACCCAACCGGTGCTTACCAACGTAGCTTTACGCTGAGCGAACAGTGGAACGGGAAGCAGACCATCATCAAATTTGATGGGGTTGAGACCTATTTTGAAGTGTACGTTAACGGCCAATATGTGGGCTTTAGCAAGGGTAGCCGCCTGGCCGCCGAATTTGATATCTCCGGTTACGTGCGCTCAGGGGAAAACCTGCTGGCCGTGCGTGTCATGCAGTGGGCGGATTCGACCTACATTGAAGACCAGGATATGTGGTGGACGGCCGGCATCTTCCGCGATGTCTATCTGGTGGGCAAAGAGCCGGTTCACGTGCAGGATCTGACCGTTCGCACCGATTTTGCCGCCGACTACCAAAGCGCGACCCTGTCTTGCGTACTGGAGATCGAAAACCTATCGGGGACACCGCTAGCGGACTACGTGATTGAATATGCCCTGTTTGATAACGATAACCTGCTGGTACAGCAGAGTCTCGGCGCACAAACCCAGACCCATTTTGCTATCAATCTGGCAAATCCAATCCAGTGGTCAGCGGAAAACCCTTATCTCTATCAGCTGTTTATCACGCTTAAAGACCAAAGCGGCACCGTGCTGGAGGTGATACCTCAACGCGTCGGGTTCCGCGATATCAAGGTGCGTGATGGACTGTTCTACATCAACAACCAGTATGTGATGCTGCACGGCGTCAACCGCCATGATAACGACCATCTGAAAGGCCGTGCGGTAGGCATGGATCGCGTCGAAAAAGATCTGATCCTGATGAAACAGCACAATATCAACTCGGTACGTACCGCCCATTACCCTAACGACCCGCGCTTTTATGAACTGTGCGACATTTACGGGCTGTTCGTCATGGCCGAAACCGACGTCGAAACCCACGGCTTTGCCAACGTGGGCGACCTGAGCCGCATCACCAACGATCCGGTCTGGGAAGCGGTATTCGTCGATCGCATTGTGCGTCACGTTCACGCGCAAAAGAACCATCCGTCGATCGTGATGTGGTCGTTGGGCAATGAGTCCGGCTACGGTTGCAACATCCACGCGATGTACCACGCCACCAAGGCCATTGACGATACCCGCCTGGTGCACTACGAGGAAGACCGCGACGCCGAGGTGGTGGATATCATCTCCACCATGTATACCCGCGCGCCGTTGATGAACGAGTTTGGTGAACACCCACACGCCAAGCCTCGCATCATCTGTGAATACGCTCACGCCATGGGCAATGGCCCCGGCGGCCTGACGGAATATCAGAACGTGTTTTACCAGCACGATCATATTCAGGGCCACTACGTTTGGGAGTGGTGCGATCACGGCATTCTGGCGCACGATGAGCAAGGCCAGGCGTTTTACAAATACGGTGGCGACTTCGGCGACTATCCGAACAACTACAACTTCTGCATGGACGGGTTGATCTTCCCGGATCAAACGCCTGGGCCGGGCCTGAGGGAGTACAAGCAGGTTATTGCGCCAGTCAAGATCCGCGCGCTTGAGGCTCGCCTTGGCACCTTCCTGGTTGAGAACAAACTGTGGTTTACCAATCTGGATGACTACACTCTCACCGCCGAGATCCGCGCAGAAGGGGAAACGCTGGCAACGCGGTCCCTGCGGCTGAAAGATCTGGCGGCCAACTCTTCACGGGAGATCCGCCTTGAGCTGCCTGAGCTGGATGAGCGCGAAGCCTTTGTGAACTTCACCGTGCGCAAGAACTCCAGCACGCTGTACAGCCCGGCCAATCACGACATCGCGGTGTACCAGTTCCAGCTCAAAGAGAACACAGCACAGGCAGAAGCCTATACCAACCTCAATGCCCTGCCACTACGGGTAGCAGAAAGCCGCCTGGCGTACAGCATCAGCGGCCAGGACTTTACGCTGACCTTCTCCAAGGTGAACGGCAAGCTGACCTCCTGGATGAGCAACGGGGAAGAAATCATCGCCTCTGCTCCGACGTTAAGCTTCTTCAAACCGATGATCGATAACCATAAACAAGAGTATCAGGGCCTGTGGGAACCCGCTCATCTGCAAATCATGCAAGAGCACTTCCGTACATTGGACGTCGTTCAGGCCGATGGCCGCGTTGAAATCACCGTCACCAGCATCATCGCCCCGCCGGTCTTCGACTTCGGCATGCGCTGTTGCTACCGCTACCAGATCAATGCCGAAGGCCAGCTCAACGTGGAACTCAGCGGCGAGCGTTATGGCGATTACCCGTACGTGATCCCGGCCATCGGGCTGGATGTCGGCATTAACGGCGGCTTTGACCGGGTGAACTACTATGGTCGCGGCCCGGAAGAAAACTATCAGGACAGCCAGCAGGCCAACCTGATCGATATCTACCAGACTACGGTGGCCGAGATGTTTGAACACTATCCGTTCCCACAAAACAACGGTAACCGCCAGCATGTGCGCTGGGCCGCGCTCACCAATCGCCACGGTACCGGCCTGCTGGTCAAACCGCAGCAACCGATCAACTTCAGCGCCTGGCATTACACCAGCCAGAACCTGCATCAGTCGCAGCACACCAATGAGCTGCAACCGAGCGGTTATATCACCCTCAACCTTGACCACCAGGTGATGGGCCTGGGTTCCAACTCCTGGGGCAGCGAAGTCCTCGACTCCTACCGAGTTTACATGGCGCCCTTCCGCTATGGCCTGACCCTGATGCCACTGCAAGCCGGTGACGTCAGCGCCCAGGCGCTGGCCAACCATGACTTTGCCAACGACTTCTTCACTCCAACCACCAACGAGGCCTGATCCATGCACGTATTAGACAACCTGGAGCAATTCAAAGTGGTTTACCGTGACGGCCGTAAATGGAACCGTTGTGTGGAAGCCATTGACAACATTGCCAATATCAAAGACGGCGTGATGCACTCCATCGGCGATACGCTGGTTTATATGATTGAAGACGGCGTCACCCGCAATCGCTCGACCTTTGAAGGCAATCGTCGTTATTTCACCATCCATTACTACCTCGAGGGCGGCGAAACGGTAGAGTTTGCGAAAAAATCCACCCTTTCCCCCGTTGAGGCCTACCGCGATGAAACCGACCGCGAATATCTGCAAGGCACCGGGCAAACCTGTGAATTACGTGCCGGGCAACTGGCGATTTTTGACAACCAGGAAGCCTACCGCTTCCACGGCGATAACCGGGTAAGAAAAGTGGTGCTGCGGGTCACCATTGAGGATGGCTACATGTTGAACAAGTGATCCTGCTGGCTATGAAACGAAGCGGGCGGGAAATCACTCCCGCTCAATCCAGATTGAGTTCATCATTGATGTCGTTCATCGGAGGACGCTATGTCCGATTCTTTACGTGGCACGATTGGCAAGTTTGCCCTGTTGTCGATGACCTTTGCGGCGGTGTTCAACGTACGCAATATCGTCAACAACAACATTGAACTGGGCTTGAGTTCAGCCCCGGTATTTTTGTTTGCAACCCTGGTCTACTTCATTCCCTTTGTGTTTATTATCGCGGAGTTTGTGTCCGCCAATAAGAACTCAGAGTCGGGAATGTACGATTGGCTAAAACAGCCTCTGGGCACCCGAGCAGCCTATATGGGGTCGTTCCTGTATTGGTTCGTCAACCTGTTCTGGTTTGTATCACTGCTGCCTAACGTGATTGCCTATGCGTCGTACGCCATTATGGGCCGCGAATACGCCTTTTCACCGGTGATGGTATCGATCATCTCGATCGTACTGTTTGCCGCCACCACCCATATTTCCACCAAGGGGGCCAGTTGGCTGGGCAAGATTGCCGAAGTCGTCGCCTATGGGGTATTCGCCCTGTTTGCGATTTACGTGTTGGGCGCACTAATGGCGCTGAGCGGCGATCACGTCCCGGCGCAACCGATCACGCTGGAGGCGATGACGCCGACGGTGAACTGGGCAACGTTGGGTATCATGTGTTGGATTTTCCAGGCGGCTGGCGGTGCGGAAACGGCAGCGGCCTACCTCAATGACGTCAAAGGGGGCCAGAAGTCGTTTATCAAGGTGATTATCATTGCCGGTGCGGTTATCGGCGGGATGTATGCCGTCGGTTCCCTGCTGGTTAACGTGTTTGTCGCGCGTGAAAACCTGACCTACGCGGGCGGCATGGTGGAAATATTCACCGGGATGGCCAAGTACTTCGGCATTTCAGAAACGCTGGTAGGCCGCCTGGTGGGCATCGTACTGTTCATCGCCATTTTTGGTTCGATGATGATGTGGACCTCTGCGCCGGTGAAGATCCACTTCTCTGAGATCCCGAAAGGCGTTTACGGCCAGAAAACCACCGAACTGAACAAGCATGGCGTTCCGGTTCGTGCTGCATGGTGGCAATTTGCCTTCGTGTTCGTGATGTTGGTGGTTAACGGCTTTGGTTCCGAATCGGTACAGCAGATGATGAACACCGCGATCAACCTGACGGCGGGTACGGCGATGCTGCCGCCGATCTTTATCATGGTGGCCTACTTCGTGTTCCGCTGGAAGCATGACGATACGCCGCGCGAGTTCCGCATGGGATCGCGCAAGTTTGGCATGAGCGTGGTTTCGGTGCTGATCACCATCTTTGTGGTCAGCATGACGGCGTCGGCATTCCCGCCGGGGGTCGATCTGATGAAAGCCTTCTTTATCAACGTCTGTATGACCGCGGTATTCTCGGCACTGGCCTGGTGGTGGATTTCACGCTTCGAGGCTAAACAGGTAAGAAATAAAGCGGCGCTGAGCGAACAGTAAGCTACATAGGGGCGAACATGCACATGTTCGCCCCCTACATATCAAGGCATAAACGCCTGCAAACGCTGTATCTGCTGGCCATCGGAGCCAAAATTTTCGTCAGCCAGCCAACCTTCGAACGCACTACGCATCTGGGGCCAGTTTTGGTCGATCATGGCGAACCAGTCGGTATCCCGGTTGCGGCCCTTGATGACCAATGCCTGCATAAAACGCCCTTCGTAGTGGAAACCAAAGCGAAGTGCCGCCTGCCTGGAAGGCGCATTCAGGCTATCGCATTTCCATTCACAACGGCGATAGCCCAACTCGTCAAAGGTGTGGCGCAACATCAGGTAAATCGCCTCGGTGGCGCAGGAGCGCTGCTTCATCAGCGGTGACCAACAGACGTGGCCAATTTCCAACACGCCGCTGGCCTCTTCAATCCGCATAAAGGCCACCGTACCGACGGGCAGATCGGTGGCTGAATCGAACACCACCAGATTCACCAGCGCCGGGTTAGCCTGCAGTTTTTCCAGATGCGCACGCATCTCCTGCGGGCTTTCAGGCCGCTCCCTCATCAGGTAAGTCCAGTCACGTCCATCTGGCGCAAGCTGGTAAGCCGCAAATAGCGCGGCAAAGTCCCGCTCGGCGTCCAACATCGCAAGGTGGCAAAATTTGCCCGTCAGCGTCACCTCCTGCGGCCGTGGCAAGGCATGCCATTGCGCCAAGGGTTCGCCCACCGGCTGACCATATTGATTTATCGCCATAAAAGTAATCCGTCTGGTTGCTGCAAAAGTAGGTTCTCCGCAACAGCATATACCGATGCCAGATCGCAGCATACAGACCAATTAACCCCCAGCGACTAGACCAATCACCAACCGCCTGTTAAGGGCATGAGTCAAGGTAAACTGTTAATGAAATGATCTAAATCAAAAACAATGTGAAGAAAATGTTTTGAAACAGATGCTTTATTGTTTGTTTTGGCTGCCAAGACTTAAACTTGAATCACCATACCAGTAGCTTGCTAATCATTATTGGTCATGGAATAGCAACTCCCTCTGCCCGTTTTTACGGCCCAAGACTGCGGCCACGCGGGCATTTCTGTGAAACATATTCAAGGTGGAATAATGTCTCGACAGCACTCTCCAGAACCGCCTCGGCGGAACTTTCTAAAGAAAACGCTAGCACTAATACCGCTGGCTGCCGCTGGAAGCACCAGCGTTTTGATGATGACGCCCTCACCAGCCTCGGCGGCGGGTGTCTCCTCTCACTATGTTCCCGCTTATTTCAATAACGAGGAATGGCGCTTCCTGCTGGCGGCTTGTGATCGACTGATCCCCAGCGATAGCAATGGCCCCGGTGCCGTCGAAGAAGGCGTGCCGATTTTTATCGATAAGCAGATGGAAACGCCTTATGGCCACGGTGGCCTGTGGTATATGCACCCGCCGTTTGTCCCTTCGGCCCCCGAACTGGGTTATCAGTCCAAACTGACGCCGCGTGATACCTACCGTATTGGCATTCGAGGCCTCAATGCGCACTGCCAGCAGCAGTACCAGAAAGCCTTTGCAGACTTGGAACATTGCCAGCAAGAACAAATCCTGACGGCGCTGGAGAAAGGTGAGCTGGATTCCGAAGCCCTGCCCGGTCAAGCCTTTTTCAGCCAACTGCTGCAAAACACCAAAGAGGGTTATCTGGCCGATCCGCAGCACGGCGGTAACCAGTCGATGGCCTCATGGAAACTGATCGGTTTCCCTGGTGCGCGGGCGGATTACACCGACTGGGTCGATCATCCTAATCAGGCCTATCCCCTTGGCCCGGTAAGTATCTCCAGCAAAAGGAATGCATAAATGAGCACGATAAAAAAGCCACCGGTAGACGTGGTGATTGTCGGATTTGGCTGGACCGGTGCCATTATGGGCATGGAACTGACCGAAACCGGCCTGAGCGTATTGGCACTGGAGCGCGGTGAGCAGCGCGATACTTACCCTGATTTTGCCTATCCACGGATTGCCGACGAATTGACCTATGGCATCCGTCTGAAACTGGAGCAGGAGATGGCGCACGAGACCGTCACCGTGCGCCACACGCCAGCGGATTTCGCCGTGCCTTATCGTCAGCTTGGATCCTTTTTGCCCGGCAACGGCGTTGGCGGTGCAGGCGTCCACTGGAACGGCATGCACTGGCGCGCCCTGCCCGCCGATCTGAAAATGCGTACGACGGTGACGGAAAAGTATGGCGACAAATGGGTGCCCGAAGGCATGTTGTTGCAGGATTACCCTCTCAGTTACACCGAGCTGGAGCCTTACTTCGATAAGTTCGAGAAGGTCTGTGGCACCGCAGGCAAGGCCGGTAACCTGCAAGGCAACATCATCAAAGGCGGCAACCCGTTCGAAGGGCCACGCACCAGCGAATATCCCACTGCACCCCTCAAGCAGCTCTATTCCGGTTCGCTGTTTGGTAAGGCGGCCGAGTCGCTCGGCTATCACCCGTTCAGCATTCCAGCAGCCAACTGCTCGGAGCCTTATACCAATCCCTACGGCGTGCAACTCGGCCCCTGTAACTACTGCGGTTACTGTGAGCGCTTCGGCTGCTTTATGTATTCCAAGGCCTCACCACAGACCACCATTCTGCCGGTGCTGATGAAGCGGAAAAACTTTGAATTGCGTACTCAGTCACAGGTCATCAAGGTCAATTTGGACAGCAGTGGCAAAAAGGCCACCGGTGTCACCTATGTCGATGCCCAGGGCCAACAGATTGAACAACCGGCGGATCTGGTGATCCTCAGCGCCTTCCAACTGCATAACGTGCGTCTGTTGTTGCTCTCCGGCATCGGTAAACCTTATGACCCCGTCACCGGCGAAGGAGTTGTCGGCAAGAACTACGCCTATCAGATGAACAGCGGCATTTCGCTGTTTTACGATAAGGACACCCACTTCAACCCGTTTATCGGAGCCGGAGCCGCGGGCACGGTGATCGACGATCTCAACTCGGAAAACTTCGATCACGGCGCGCTAGGCTTTATCGGCGGCGCCTATATTTCCGCCACCCGCACCGGTGGCCGCCCGATCCAACAGATGTCGTTACCGCCGGGGACCCCCACCTGGGGCAGTGGCTGGAAACAAGGTATCAAAGATAATTATCAGCACTCGATGAGCATTGGCTCTGAAGGCTCAGTGATGCCCTATCGCGACTGCTATCTCGATCTCGATCCCACCTATCGGGATGCCTATGGGCTACCGCTGCTGCGCATGACCTTCGACTGGAAGGCTAACGAGATCAAAATGACCCAGCACATTACCAGCAAGATGGCGAACATCGCCAAAGCCATGGAGCCGAAGCAGATGGCGATTTCGGTGATGGGCAGCGGTTCGCACTATGACGTGCGTCCGTATCAATCCACCCACACTACCGGCGGGGCAATCACCGGCGACAACCCAAAAACCAGCGTGGTGAACAAGTATCTGCAATGCTGGGACGTTTCCAACGTGTTTGTCACCGGCGCCTGCGCCTTCCCGCAGAACCTGGCTTATAACCCCACCGGGATCGTCGGTGCGCTGGCCTATTATTCAGCGGAAGCGATCCGTAAGCAGTATCTGAACAACCCCGGCCCGTTGGTTCAGGCCTGATACGCAAGGAGAAGACGATGAAAGGATTAACCCCCTCGCTGCTGGCCTTGCTGGTATTAAGCGCCAGCGCTCTGGCCGCCGAGGATACCCACCAGGTCGGGCAAATCGCTCATGGCGAATATCTGGCCCGCGCCGGTGACTGTGCCGCCTGCCATACCGCGCCAGGTGGCATGGCGTTCGCCGGTGGGCTGAAGATGACCACCCCGGTTGGTGCGATCTATTCCACCAATATCACCCCAGACAAAACCACCGGCATCGGTGCCTACGATCTACAGGAGTTTGCTGACGCCCTGCGTAAAGGCATTAGGCGCGATGGCACTCGGCTCTACCCGGCCATGCCCTATCCCTCTTTCGCCAAAATCAATGATGAGGATATACGCGATCTGTATCTCTACTTCACCCAACGGGTAACCCCGGTGGTGCAGCAGAACAAGGCTAGCGATATCCCATGGCCGCTGAATATGCGCTGGCCGTTGGCGATGTGGGACGGCATATTCCGCGAGGATGGCGCCTATCAGCCAGACGCTAACCAAAGCGCACAATGGAACCGTGGGGCCTATCTGGTACAAGGATTGGGCCACTGCGGCAGTTGCCATACGCCACGCGGCATTGGCTTGCAGGAGAAGGCGCTGAACCAGACGGATGACGACTATCTGAGCGGCGGGACGCTGGAGGGTTGGCACGCCGCCAGCCTGCGTGGCGATGCAATCAGCGGGTTGGGTAGTTGGAACGCGGCAGATCTGACTCGTTTCCTGAAAACCGGCCACAGCGACAGATTTGCCGCCTTTGGCTCCATGGTAGACGTGGTACAAGACAGCACTCAGCACCTGAGCGACGAGGATTTGCAGGCGATCGCCGCCTATCTGAAATCGCTACCTGCGGGGGATGAGCAGAAAACGCCAACGGCCAACCAGCCGCTGGCACTCTACAGCACCGACCAAGGCAACCCAGGCGGGCAGGCTTATCTGGACAACTGCGCCGCCTGCCACCGCAGCGATGGCCAGGGCTATCGCAATACCTTCCCACAGTTGGCCCATAATCCGGCGTTGCTGGCGGAAGACCCGGCTTCGGTGATCAGCATCATTCTGCATGGTTCACGTACGCCGATGACTTTAGACGCCCCTACCGGGCTAACCATGCCGGACTTTGGCTGGCGTCTGAGCGACCAGCAGGTGGCCCAGATAGCCACTTTTGTACGCACAAGTTGGGGGAATAACGCCGCTCCAGTCACCGCCGATCAGGTCAAAGAAATACGGGAGAGCAGCGCCACCAAACCTTCTCAGTAGTAAATACCACAACGGGCCTGGTCTGCCAGGCCCAACCATTTCCACCGATCTCACCGTGCACGGTTGCACCGCCCGGCGAAATCACCTTAAATAAGCTATCGCATTGAGGCTACAGGATTTCGGTCGACTATGAGCACGGATCCCAACCAGCGCCTGCTGGACAAACTGCAACACGATCTGACCAGCGCTGGCGCTATGCCGCTCTACCTGCGCTTTAACGAATCGGTACGGCAGGCCATTGAGCTTGGCGTATTGAGCCAGGGGGATTTTCTGCCCAGTGAGCGCCATTTCACCGAACGGCTGGGGATCTCGCGCATTACGGTACGCAAAGCCCTTGCCTGCCTGGAGCAGGACGGCATTATCGGCCGCTCGCGGGGCTATGGCACCTTCATTCAAAATACCGTGGCTCAACCTAAACTGGCCTATTCGCTGGCGGATGTGAAAGGCTTTTCACGCGAAGTGATGCTGCAAGGCCGTAAACCGGACACCATGTGGATCAGCCGTGAGCAAATCCCAGCGGATAGCGCACTGGCCGAGAAACTGTCGCTAGCCGAGCATACGCCGGTGTACAAACTCAAACGTATTCACTTTATCGATCAGCGCCCCATGTCGGTGGCGGTGTCTTATGTGGTGGCGGAGGCGATAGCCAACGTTGATGATATTGGCGTTTCTCTGTATGACTACTTCCGTTTGAACAACGTGGAGTTGGGATCGCTGCGTAGCCAGGTCAGCGCCGCCATGAGCGACGGTGAAACCCTGCAAGCGCTGCAGTTGAAAGAACCTATGCCGCTGCTGATCATCAAGCAAACGCTGTTCGACAGCCGGAAAAAGCCGATCGAATACAGCGAAAGCTTCTGCCGCAGCGACATGTACGAGTTTATCAGCGAGGATTGAGTTCCTCGCTGGCCAGGAGCTGGGCCAGGGTTGGCGCACAATCCCCACCGGCCTGCGATACCACGTAACCGGCGATGCTATTGGCTAGCGTCATGCTTTGGCGGGCGGTCAGGCCCAGTGCCAGCCCGGCTAGCAAACCGGCGCTGTGGCTATCGCCAGCACCAATGCTGTCTACCACTTTGACCTGACGAGCGGCGATCCAGCCTTGATCGTCCGGCCCGGCAAAGTAATATCCGCCTTCCCCGCCGCAGCGCACAACCACCAGTTGCCCGGTGGTTGACCATAACCGCTGGCAAAAACCGGCAATATCTTCCTGCATGCCAAGGTGCTGAGCTTCACGCTGGTTTAGCGTCAGGATCACCCCAGGGCGGATCAGGCGTTGCAACAGGCTCTGCGCCATCACGTCAATGCGCGGGCCAATATCCAGCACCACCCGCACCTGTTCGGGCAGGCGTAACAGCCAATCCACCAGCACGTGGCCCTGCCGGGCACCCAGTTGATAACCGGAAAGGTAAACCAGCCCGCTTTGTGGCGTCGCGTCTGCCAACCACTCAGGCTGCCACTGGTTCTCAATGCCATCGATAGAGATAAAGGTACGCTCTCCGTCCGGCTCGACCAGCGCCAAACACCAGCCGTTATCCTCACCACCCACTTGCAGATCGGAACTCACGCCGCGCTGCGCCATCTCGCTACGCAAACGCTCTGCCCACACGCCTTCTCCCACCGGCAGCAGATTGCGGCTGGTAATGCCCAACTGGCGCAGAGCCACGGCGATATTCAGCGCGCAGCCCCCTAAATGCAGCCCCTGCATCTGGGCCGACACGTCGCCACCGCGCACTGGCAAAGCATCAGCGCTCACCACCATATCCATCACCGCTGCGCCAATCACCGTCACCGGGCACTGCTGATGCCAGCCGCCCTGGGTCAGCGTCTGCAATAACTCGCGTCTTTCGTTACTCATTCAGCCTCCTGCCAGCGCTGGCGGAAACGGAGAAAGGCCTGCGCGTAGTGGTTGATATCCAGCGGATTCACCCGCTTTAATTCTGCCAACATAGTCGCGTCAAACGCGTCGATACCGTTCAGGGCACCGCAGATCGCCGTTGCCATCGCGCCAATGGTGTCGGTATCACCGCCCAGGTTGGCGCACAGGATCGCACAGCGGGTAGGATCGGTTTGCGCCAGTTCGACCATCGCCAACGCGGCCGGCACGGATTCTATGGTGCTGACCCCTGCGCCAACCAGTTGGTAAACCCGTTCTGAGGCCTGCTCGGTACCGCCAGCCTGTTCGACTACCTGGAAGGCCAGTTCGATACGCGCCGCTAAAGAAGCGCTGAAGGTGGTGCTCTGGCGGCGCTGAGCGTAATCTGCCACTCCCGGCAATGCCAGACGGATCTCTGCCCAACTGGCCCCTTCGACCGCCTTGGCAACTGCCCAGGCAATCACCACCGCACCGGCAACCGCGATATCGGATTTATGCGTCGGGCTGGAGGCCAGCCAAACCTGCTGGCAAAACTGCTCCAACGGCGCAGAAGGCAGCACACAACCCAACGGGGAAACCCGCATCGCCGCGCCGTTGGTCACACCGTTGTTTTCCAAATCGCTAATCGGCGTGCCCTTCTTCTGCTCCCCCAGTGCCAGTTTGGAACTCGGACCAAGGATGTTTTTGTTGAAGGCGTCAAAACTATCGACCCAGCGGATCACGTTGCGGGCAATCAACTCCGGAACCACTTCACCATCGGCCTCGATCAACGCGTCGGCAAGCGCCAGAGCCATCGAGGTATCATCGGTATACTGCGCTGCCGTGAAATAGCAGGCGGCGCTGTTCTCTGCCGGGCCGTCGAGGAAGCGGTCGATCCAGCCAAAGTGGCGCTTAACCCGCTCACGCGGCCACAGCTCGGAAGGCATGCCGAGCGCGTCGCCCAGCATTTGGCCATAAAGTGCGCCCACCACGCGTTGTTCCTGGGTTAACTGCTTCATCTTTTTCTCCTGAATTTTTACCTTGCCGGGCAACACGCCCGGCGCAACGAATTAAGACCGTGCTACGTCAATCGGGGTGATGTTGTCGCTGCGTTCACGGAAGAACAGCAGGAACAGCAGCATGACGCCCACCACCATCACCGCACCAACGCCCCACACGGCGAACCAGTCAAACGTCATACCGTCTCGCGGCTGTTCGAGGGCGAAAGTGGTCATTGCACGGCCCCCGAGCCAGTTACCGATAAAGCTGCCCAACCCTTGGCAAATCAGGGTGATCAGGCCTTGAGCGGCGGTACGCATATGCGGCGGCGCTTTTTTGTCGACGTAGATATAGCCGGTCACGAAATAGAAATCGTAGCTGACGCCGTGCAGCAAAATGCCCAGGAACAGCATGCTGTAGGCCCAGACGTCGGCGGTGCCGCCGTAGATAAAGAATACATAGCGGATTGCTGCGGTCACAAATCCCAGCAGCAGCACCTTTTTGATGCCGTAACGCTTGAGCAGCAACGGTAGCGCCAGCATGGCGAAGATTTCCGAAACCTGCCCCAGCGTCATCCAGCCGGTGGCATTTGGCAGCCCAACCTGCGTCAGATAGCCATTGGCAAACTGGTAGTAAAACGCCAACGGCATACAGAACAGAAACGAGCACAGGGCGAAGGTAGCAAATGATCGGTCCTTCAGCAGGCCAAGCGCATTCAGGCCCAGCAACGCCTTGATATCCACCGGGCCAGAGCCTTTGGCTGGCGTATTGGGCAGCACAAAGCTGTACAAACCGAGCACGATCGAGGCCACACCGGTAATGATTAACGGCAGGTTGCTATCGGAAATATTGCCTAACCCCAGCAGCGGCGGCAGCATAAAGCCCACCACCAGACCGGAGGCAATCCAACCCAAGGTGCCCAGTACTCGGATGCGCGGGAACTCTTTTTCGGTATCGGTAATGTTGGCAAAGGCGATGCTGTTGGTCAGCGCCACGGTCGGCATATAGGTGATGGCATAAATCACCAGCAGCGGGAAGAAGGTGGCAAAGGTGGTTTGCCAGGCGATGATAAACATCAGCACCCCGCCAGCCAGATGCAACCAACCCAAGACTTTTTGCGCGGCGAAGTAGCGATCGGCAATAACACCAACCAGCACCGGCGAGAGGATTGCCGCAATCGCCGTACTGCTGTACGACCAGGCAATTTCACCCGGCGTAAAACCCAGCTTGTTGAGGTATTGCCATAGGGGAACAAACCACGCTCCCCAGATAAACCACTCGATAAACATCATGACAGACAGCTTCAGATGAGGACGTTTCATTATTATGTATCCTTGCTGGCTACCTTCCCGGCATCGGCTCGGGAAAGCGGTGTAGGGTTCCTGGTATTAGTATCATCACGATACCTATATAATACCTTAATGATACCTTTAATCCTTTGCAGCGATCCTGCTCACACTTCAGGCAGTCAGCTTTGTTTAAGTTTTGTTTACCTTTGGCACTGCGCTGTTTATCCTGCGTTTATCAGCCATTGCCGATAATCAATGGATGACAGAATTAAACGATCAGGGAATGGTCAGCTAATGCGCGTTACCACAACGTGGCCAACAGCGTGTAACCTTTTCAGTGTGGGTGCCTGGAGTTGCACCCGCCTAAACAACAGGAGTCTGTACCATGCGAGTACTGGTTGTTGAAGACAATGGCCTATTGCGCCACCATCTTAGTGTGCAAATGCGTGAAATGGGGCATCAGGTTGATGCCGCAGAAGATGCCAAAGAAGCCGACTATTTTCTGCAGGAACATGCGCCTGATATCGCCATTGTCGATCTCGGGTTGCCGGGTGAAGATGGCCTGAGCCTGATCCGCCGTTGGCGTGCCAACCAGATGAAGTTGCCGATCCTGGTACTGACCGCCCGTGAAAGCTGGCAGGATAAGGTGGCGGTGCTGGAAGCCGGTGCCGATGATTACGTCACCAAGCCCTTCCACCTGGAAGAAGTGATTGCCCGCATGCAGGCCTTGATGCGCCGCAATAGCGGCCTGGCTTCACAGGTGATCGTACTGCCACCGTTCCAGATCGACCTCTCACGCCGTGAGCTGAGCGTCAACGAACAGCAAATCAAACTGACGGCCTTTGAGTACACCATTATCGAAACGTTGATCCGTAACGCGGGTAAAGTGGTCAGTAAAGATTCATTGATGTTGCAACTCTACCCGGATGCCGAACTGCGCGAAAGCCACACCATCGACGTATTAATGGGCCGCCTGCGTAAAAAACTACAGGCCGAATACCCACAGGAAGTGATCACCACCGTACGTGGTCAGGGCTACCGTTTCGATGCCAAGTGAGCATAATGTTCAACAGAGATAAAAAGCCTTTCTCACTGCGCGCCCGCTTTCTGATGGCCACCGCCGGGGTGATCCTGGCGCTGTCGCTGTCCTACGGGCTGGTTGCGGTCGTCGGCTATATCGTCAGCTTTGATAAAACCGCCTTCCGCCTGCTGCGCGGTGAGAGCAACCTGTTCTTCAGCCTGGCGCAGTGGAAAGACCAGAAGTTGACCATTGCCATCCCGCCCGATCTCGATCTCAACTCCCCAACGCTGGTGTTTATCTACGACGAAAAAGGCAACCTGTTGTGGAGCCAGCGCTCGGTGCCGGAGCTGGAAAAACGGATCCAGAAAGAGTGGCTGGAAGAGTCCGGTTTCTATGAGATAGACACCGACACCCGCATCAGTAGCGAAGTGCTGGGCGACAATCCCAAGGCCCAGGATCAACTGAAAGACTATGACGATACCGACCATGAGGCGTTAACCCACTCGGTGGCCGTCAATACCTATGCCGCCACCCCACGCCTGCCCGCCTTGAGCATCGTGGTGGTCGACAGCATTCCGCAGGAGCTGCAACGCTCGGACGTGGTGTGGGAATGGTTCAGCTACGTTCTGCTGGCCAATCTGCTACTGGTCGTACCTCTGCTCTGGCTAGCTGCGTATTGGAGTTTGCGGCCGATCAAGGCGCTGATAACCCAGGTGGGTGAATTGGAAAACGGCGAGCGCGAGCAACTGGATGAAAATCCCCCCAGTGAACTACGTGGCTTGGTACGGAACCTGAATATCCTGGTGCGCAACGAGCGCCAGCGCTACACCAAATACCGTACTACGCTGTCCGATCTCACCCACAGCCTGAAAACCCCGCTGGCGGTATTGCAGACCACCCTGCGCTCGCTGCGTTCCAGCAAGCAGACCACCATCGAAGAGGTCGAGCCGATCATGCTCGAGCAGATTAGCCGTATCTCGCAACAGATTGGTTATTACTTGCATCGGGCCAGCATCAACTCTGGTCAAACCGTGTTGACCCGCGAGATCCATTCGGTTTCTGCCCTGCTCGACAGCCTGAGCGTGGCACTAAACAAGGTCTATCAGCGTAAAGGGGTAGTCATCACCCTCGATATCTCACCAGAAGTCACCTTTATGGGCGAGAAAAACGACTTTATGGAGGTGATGGGCAACGTGCTGGAGAACGCCTGTAAATATTGCCTGGAGTTTGTGGAGATCACCTCGCTGCACTCGGACAAATACCTGACGATCGTCATTGATGACGACGGCCCCGGCATCCCCGAAAGCAAGCGTGAGCTGATCTTCCAACGCGGCCAACGCGTCGATACTCTGCGCCCCGGCCAGGGGATTGGCCTGTCGGTCGCCGCCGAGATCATCGAGCAATATGACGGCCAAATTACCATCAGCGACAGCCCGCTGGGTGGAGCACGGATGGAGGTCACCTTCTCCCGCCAGCACGACTCCCACCATCACGATTAAATTCTCTCGCTCAGGCCCCGATCCACGGGGCCTAACTTCCGTTATAATCCCTGCAGGCTCACTCTATCCTGGAATAGAACATGGATTACCAATTAGATCTCGACTGGAACGACTTTTTGCAACGCTATTGGCAAAAGCGTCCGGTAATTATCAAGCGTGGTTTTAACAACTTTATCGATCCGATTTCCCCGGATGAGCTGGCCGGGTTGGCTATGGAAAACGAGGTGGACAGCCGCCTGGTGAGCCATCAGGAAGGTCGCTGGCAGGTTGGCCACGGCCCGTTTGAAAGTTTCGACCATCTGGGCGAGAACAACTGGTCATTGCTGGTGCAGGCCGTAGATCACTGGCATCAGCCTTCCAGTGCGCTGATGCAACCGTTCCGTAAGCTGCCAGACTGGCGCATGGACGATCTGATGATTTCGTTCTCGGTGCCGGGCGGCGGCGTTGGCCCGCATCTTGATCAATACGACGTGTTCATCATCCAGGGTACTGGCCGCCGCCGTTGGCGCGTGGGCGAAAAAGTGCCGATGAAGCAGCACTGCCCGCACCCTGACCTGTTACAGGTTGAGCCGTTTGACGCCATCATTGACGAAGAGATGGAGCCTGGCGATATTCTGTATATCCCACCGGGATTCCCGCATGAAGGCTACTCTCTGGAAAATTCGCTCAACTATTCCGTCGGCTTCCGCGCACCGAATGGCCGCGAGATGGTGAGTGGCTATGCCGACTATGTGCTAGCGCGCGAGTTAGGCAGCAAACGTTACACCGATCCGGATATCGCGCTGCGCGATCATCCGGCGATGGTTCTCCCCCATGAGGTCGATGCACTGCGTGGGATGATCCTGGAGCTGGTGCAGCAGCCGGAGCACTTCCAGAACTGGTTTGGCGAGTTTATTTCGCAGTCGCGTCACGAGCTGGACATCGCGCCGCCAGAGCCGCCTTATCAGGCCGGTGAAATCTATGAGCTGCTGCAACAGGGTGAGCCATTACAACGTTTGGGTGGGTTGCGCGTGCTGCGCGTTGGCGACCAATGCTTTGTCAACGGTGAGCTAATCGACACCGAACATCTGCAAGCCGCCGATGCCCTGTGCCAGCACGCCAGCGTTGATGCCGCCTTGCTGGGCGACGCGGTGGACGACCCATCGTTCCTGGCCCTGCTGACGGCGTTGATTAACAGCGGTTACTGGTATTTTAACGACTAATCATAATGAGTGAGGGGCAAACTGGCCCCTCACTCAATCTATTAACGCAAAAAACTACCGTTTAGCGCGCTCGGCACTCAGAGTGGCAATGCGCATGATCACCGCAACCGCCTGCTCCATCCCTTCCAGCGTAATAAACTCATGCTTGCCATGGAAGTTATAGCCACCGGTAAACAGGTTTGGACAAGGCAGCCCCTTGAAGGATAGCTGCGCACCATCAGTGCCACCGCGGATCGGCTTCATCACCGGCTCAATATCGCAGTCCCGCATCGCCTGCTGTGCCAGCTCGATCACATGAGGATGCTCGGCCACCTGCTCACGCATGTTGTAGTAATTATCTTCGATCGCCACCTCAATGTAGCAATCCCGTGGTAACCCACGACCAACCTTTTGCGCGACTTCAATCATCTTGCGCTTGCGAGCCTCAAAGCCTTCACGCTCAAAATCCCGCAAGATGTAGTGCATCTCGGCACGTTCAACGTTCCCCTTGATGCTGTTGAGATGGTAAAAACCCTGATACCCCTCGGTATGCTCCGGTGTTTCCTCGGCCGGTAGCTCCTGTTGGAAACGGGTTGCCAGCGACAGCGCGTTCACCATCACCCCTTTGGCACTGCCTGGATGGACGTTATTGCCGACGATTTTGACCGTCACCGCCGCTGCATTGAAGTTTTCACACTCCAGTTCGCCCACCCCACCACCATCGACGGTGTAGGCCCACTCTGCATCGAACGCAGCAACATCAAAGAAATGCGCCCCTTTGCCCACCTCTTCATCCGGCGTGAACGCCACGCGGATATCGCCGTGAGGAATTTTTTGCTGCTTTAGCCGCACCATCGCGGTCAAGATCTCGGCAATCCCGGCTTTATCGTCGGCCCCCAACAGCGTTTTGCCGTCGGTGGTGATCAGCGTTTGCCCCAGCATCTGATGCAAGATCGGGAACATCACCGGCGATAACACTTCATCACCGATGCCCAAGGCAATGTCACCGCCGCGATAGTTTTCCACTATCTGCGGTGTCACATGCTTACCCGAAAAATCGGGTGAGGTATCAAGGTGAGAAATAAAGCCAATGGCCGGCACTGGCCAGCTCACATTGCCAGGAAGCGTGCCCATCACGCAGCCATGTTCGCTTAGCGATACCCGTTCAAACCCCAGCCCAATCATTTCCTGTTGCAACGCACGCGCCAGCTTCAGTTGCCCTTCGGTACTAGGCACATGTTTGACGTTCGCTTTAGCCTGTGTGTCAAATGAGACGTAGTTAAAAAAGCGATCTAGTAGTTTATCCATGGTTCCGCCCTCAGAATTTCGCGTTTCATTATGCGGAACCGATCCGGATCAAATATTGAGACAGGTCATTAATAATCAGATTTAACACAAATCATTAAAGCAAGTGATGGTTTAATAGGGTAACTACCGACGCAAAAATCGGCCAACGGGCATGACTTATAGGCGGTTTGGCTTTCAATTACCGGATTCAGCGTCTATCATGCGCCCTCTTAAATTTTTGATCGGCGCCGCTGGCTTTGAGCTTCAGTACCTGACGGGTCACTCCCGTAAGCTCGCGCAGTCTTTTCCAGCGGCGGTTCTATCTGCACCACCGTACGGGATAGAGACACTAAAATGACTGAACAATCCTCTTTGGTTACACTGAACGCCCTGAGTAAAAGCTTTGACGGCAAAGAGATCATCCGCGATCTCAACCTAAAGATTAACGATGGTGAATTCCTGACCCTGCTTGGCCCTTCCGGCTGCGGGAAAACTACCGTGCTGCGGTTGATTGCCGGGTTGGAAAATGCCGACCACGGGCAGATCGTGCTCGACGGGCAAGATATCACCGCCATCCCGGCCGAGCATCGGCACGTTAACACCGTGTTTCAAAGCTATGCCCTGTTCCCCCATATGACCGTGTTTGAAAATGTCGCCTTTGGCCTGCGCATGCAGAAAACCCCAGAGGCGGAGCTAACGCCGCGCGTGGAGGAAGCCCTGCGCATGGTGCAATTGGACGAGTTCGCTCAGCGCCGCCCGCATCAGCTGTCTGGTGGGCAACAGCAACGGGTCGCGATTGCCCGGGCCGTGGTGAATAAACCTAAACTGTTACTGCTCGACGAGTCGCTTTCGGCACTGGACTACAAGCTGCGCAAGCAGATGCAGAACGAGTTGAAGGCGCTACAGCGCCAATTGGGCATCACCTTTGTGTTCGTCACGCACGATCAGGAAGAGGCGCTGACCATGTCCGATCGGATTGTGGTGATGCGCGACGGGCGAATAGAACAGGACGGCACTCCACGGGAAATCTACGAAGAGCCCAAGAACCTGTTTGTCGCCAGCTTTATCGGTGAGATCAATATCTTTGATGCGGTAGTACTACATCGTATCGATCCGCTGCGGGTGCGCGCTCGTGTGGAAGGCCGCGAATGTGATATTTACGCCGATCTCCCGGTCGAGCCAGGACAATCCCTGAAGGTTCTGCTGCGCCCGGAGGATCTGCGCGTCGAAGAGGTGAACGACAGCGAGCAGATAGATGGCCTGATCGGCTACGTGCGCGAACGCAACTATAAAGGCATGACGCTGGAGTCGGTGGTTGAACTGGAAAACGGTAAGATGGTGATGGTCAGCGAGTTCTTCAATGAAGACGACCCTGACTTTGACCACTCGTTAAACCAGAAGATGGCGATAACCTGGGTTGCAAGCTGGGAGGTAGTGCTGGCCGATGAAGAAATCGCGTAATTTGCTGCAAAACCTGGTGATCATCGGCACCGTCGGCTGGCTGGTGCTGTTTGTTTTTCTACCGAACCTGATGATCATCGGTACCAGTTTCCTCACCCGTGACGATGCCAATCTGGTGCAGATGGTGTTCACTCTGGATAATTATACCCGGCTGTTTGATCCCCTGTACGGCCAGGTGATGCTGCACTCGCTGAACATGGCGGCGATCGCCACCTTGTGCTGCCTGCTGCTGGGTTATCCTTTTGCCTTTATTCTGGCTCGCCTGCCGCAAAGGGTGCGTCCGCTGCTGCTGTTCCTGCTGATTGTGCCCTTCTGGACCAACTCGCTGATCCGTATCTATGGCCTGAAGCTGTTTCTCAGCACCCGCGGCTATCTGAACGAGTTCCTGATGTGGGCCGGGATCATCGATACGCCGTTACGCATCATGTATACCTCTGGCGCCGTGGTGCTGGGGCTGGTCTACATCTTGCTGCCGTTTATGGTGATGCCGCTCTACTCCAGCCTGGAAAAGCTGGATAAATCCTGTCTGGAGGCGGCCCGCGATCTCGGTGCCAGCAAGCTGCAAACCTTTATCCGCATCATCATTCCGCTGACCATGCCAGGCATTATCGCCGGTTGCCTGTTGGTGCTGCTGCCCGCTATGGGGCTGTTCTACGTGGCCGACCTGATGGGCGGAGCCAAAAACCTGCTGATCGGTAACGTCATCAAAAGCCAGTTCCTGAATATCCGTGACTGGCCGTTTGGGGCCGCCACCAGCATTTGCCTGACGCTGGTGATGGGGCTGATGCTGTGGATCTATTACCGGGCCGCCAAGCTGCTGAACAAAAAGGGGGAGCTGGAATGATCGGACGCCTGTTGCGCGGTGGCTTTATGAGCCTGATTTACGCCTATCTCTATATTCCCATCGTGATCCTGATCGTTAACTCGTTTAACACCTCGCGCTTTGGCATCAACTGGCGGGGTTTTACCACCCACTGGTACAGCATGTTGATGAACAACGACAGCCTGTTGCAGGCCGCTGGGCATTCACTGACCATGGCGGTGCTGTCCGCCAGCTTTGCTACCATGATCGGCTCTTTGGCGGCGGTGGCATTGTATCGCTATCGTTTTCGTGGGAAGCCCTTCGTCGGTGGCATGCTGTTTGTGGTGATGATGTCGCCGGATATCGTCATGGCCATCTCGCTGCTGGTGCTGTTTATGCTGCTAGGCGTCTCGTTGGGCTTCTGGTCGCTGTTATTTTCGCATATCACCTTCTGCCTGCCCTTTGTGGTGGTCACCGTCTATGCGCGTCTGAAGGGCTTTGACGTCAAGATGCTGGAAGCCGCACGCGATCTGGGTGCCAGCGAAATGGTGATCCTGCGCAAAATCATCCTGCCGCTGGCGATGCCCGCTGTCGCCGCCAGTTGGTTGCTAAGCTTCACGCTGTCGATGGATGATGTCGTGGTCTCTTCGTTCGTGACCGGGCCGAGCTACGAGATTTTGCCCTTGAAGATCTATTCGATGGTCAAGGTCGGCGTATCTCCTGAAGTGAACGCCCTGGCGACCATTCTGCTGGTGTTATCGCTAGCGCTGGTGCTCACCAGCCAACTGCTGCTGCGCGATCGGCAAAAACACTGATTTGCCAATGGGATAAGCGTCTTTACCCCGTTGGGTACGCCACTTATAATGGCCGCTCTCTGGGGTATGGCGCATCACGCTATACTGTAAAAACATGCACTGCTAAAGGATCCGCACCATGAAAAAGTGGTCACATCTGCTCGCAGCCGGGATGATGGCACTGAGCCTTGGCTCAGCAAACGCCGCGGACGACGGCAAAACGCTCTATTTCTACAACTGGACCGAGTATGTCCCGCCGGGTCTGCTGGAACAGTTCACCAAAGAAACCGGTATCAAGGTGATTTACTCCACCTATGAATCGAACGAAAGCATGTATGCCAAGCTGAAAACCTACCAGGATGGCGCGTACGATCTGGTAGTGCCCTCCACCTATTTCATCGCCAAGATGAGCAAGGAAGGGATGCTGCAAAAGATCGACAAAAGCAAACTCAGCCACTTTAACGATCTCGACCCCAACCTGTTGCACAAGCCGTTCGATCCCAACAACGATTACTCCATTCCCTATATCTGGGGCGCCACCGCCATTGGCGTCAATACGGATGCCATTGATGCCAACACCGTAACCGCCTGGGCCGATCTGTGGAAACCGGAATACAAAGGCCGCGTGCTGCTCACCGATGATGCACGTGAAGTGTTCCAGGTCGCGCTACGCAAACTGGGATATTCAGGCAATACCACCGATCCTAAACAAATCGAGGCTGCCTATAACGAGCTCAAGAAGCTGATGCCAAACGTGCTGGCGTTTAACTCCGATAACCCGGGTAATCCGTATATGGAAGGCGAAGTCGATCTGGGCATGGTATGGAACGGTTCGGCCTATGTCGCGCGCCAGGCCGGTACTCCATTGGAGATCGTCTGGCCGAAAGAAGGCGGCATTTTCTGGATGGATAGCCTGGCCATTCCGGCTAACGCCAAGAACGTCGAGGGTGCATTGAAGCTGATCGACTTCCTGCTGCGCCCAGAGATCGCGGTGCAGGTGGCGGAAACCATCGGTTACCCTACCCCCAATCTGGCCGCGAGAAAGCTGTTGCCGAAGGAGATCGCCAACGACAAGTCGCTGTATCCGGATGATGCGGTGATTGAGAACGGTGAGTGGCAAAACGATGTGGGCGATACCAGTACGCTGTATGAGACCTACTTCCAGCAGCTAAAAGCTGGACGCTGACCTAGATTAAGGTGTGGAGAACATATTGAATTTCCCCACACCTTTTAACCCGACGCTCGATTAAGGCTTATCCGCCCGCTCGACCTTGCCCATCAGGAACTTGTGCACAAAGCGTGGCACCACCTCGCTGGCCGGGCCGTAATGCTTCTCTTCGAACTGGCTTTCCACCAGGCTCGGCTCCAGATTCAGCTCCATGGTATAAGCCCCACCCAACCGAGCCTCGTGAACAAAGCCTGCCGCCGGGTAAACATTGCCAGAGGTGCCAATCGCGATAAAGAAATCGGCCTTGGCCAACGCGGCGTAAATCTCATCCATCCCCAACGGCATTTCACCAAACCACACCACGTGAGGCCGCAGAGGCGCAGGGAACTGGCAGCAGTGGCAGCGTTCATCCACGCTCAGGTCTCCCAACCACTCCACCACCTGCCCAGAACTGGTGCAGCGTACTTTCAGCAGCTCGCCATGCATATGCAGCACATGCTTGCTACCGGCACGCTCGTGCAGGTTGTCGATATTCTGCGTAACCAGGAGGAAGTTCTCCTCCCCCAGCCACTCTTCCAAATCGGCCAGCGCACGATGAGCCGCATTAGGGCCGATATCCGACTGCTGCAGTTGCCGGCGGCGCGCATTATAAAACTCCTGCACCAAGGCCGGATCGCGCTGATAACCGTCCAGGGTGGCGACATCTTCCACCTTATGCTCTTCCCACAGCCCATCGGCAGCGCGGAAAGTACGGATGCCAGACTCGGCAGAGATCCCTGCTCCCGTCAGCACCACGACAAACGGCTTTTTCAGCTCTGCCGCCGCCATGGTATCGCGTTGGAATATCCGCGAGCGAAAACGCTGATGCCGCACATGCTTACTCTTGCGAAACTGACACAACCGATGGCGAGTGTGCATGAACTCTCCTTATTTATGACTTTCCACCAAATTGAGGAACGCTGCCCCACGAACACCGCCAGCATCGCCATAGCGTGCCTTCTCGATGCGTGGCAGTTTGGCTACCCGTAACAAATGGGCTGGCAAACGCTGGGGCAACGCCTGATAAATTGCGGCAAAATTCGATAAGCCGCCGCCAATCACCACCAGGTGGGGGTCGATGATGGTCAGCAGGTTGCCCAGGCAAATGGCCAGGACATCCAGAAATCGTTCTACGTGCGCCACGGCCTGTGGCTTACCGGCCTGATAATGCGCAATGATTTGCTGCGCTGGCAACCGTTGTTGATAAAAATGCGCATACATCCACTCAAATCCGCGGCCCGAGATGTAATTCTCGATGCAACCGTCATGGCCGCAGCCACAGGGAACGCGAGGAATATCACGCCCGAGCACCTCCAGCGCATCCACCGGCAAACGGAAGTGGCCAAACTCTCCAGTGATAAAGTTACGCCCAGAGACCACTTTACCATTAACGATCAAACCACCGCCAACACCGGTACCCAAGATAATGCCTAGCACCGTCGGGTAATGGCGGAACTCTTCGTCCCAGGCTTCCGAGAGCGTGAAGCAGTTTGCGTCGTTATCGACCTTGACCTCGCGGCCAATCAGCTTGCTCAGATCGCGCGGCAGCGGCTGCCCCATCGCGGCCGGGACGTTGGCGGTAAACAAGGTGCCATCTTCATTTGGCAACCCGGGAATACCTATACCCACCTGCCCCTGCGTACCACAAACGGCATCGGCCTCAAGGGTAAGATCGCGTAATACCGCCAGCAGTTGCCGGTAGTCGTCACGCGGCGTCGGCATCCGCTTTTGCCAGATACGCTGCAGGTCGGCGTCGAACACCCCAAGTTCAATCTTGGTGCCGCCCATGTCGAAACCGTAGTACATAACTCGCCCTCAGGGTAAAAAAATGGGGCCCGCTACCGGCCCCAGGTTTTATTACTGCCCGCTCAATACGCGGGCCGGATCGATGCGGCTGGCACGTCTGGCCGGATACCAACTGGCCAGCAGGCTAAGCACGATTGCCGTACCCAGTACGATAGCGACATCCAGCCAGTGCAGCTCGGACGGCAGGAAATCGATAAAGTAGATGTCGCCAGACAGGAAAGAGTGGCCCATCAGCTTTTCGATGCCTTTCATGATATTGGTCAACTGTAGCGAGGCAATCACGCCAACTACTACCCCGCTAAGGCTACCCACCAGCCCGGCCAACAGGCCATACCAGACAAAGATGGCGCGGATAAAGCCGTCTTTGGCCCCCAGCGTACGCAGCACGGCAATGTCGCCACTCTTGTCCTTCACCGCCATCACCAGGGTGGAAACGATGTTGAAACAGGCCACGCCGATCACCAGCACCATCGCCAGATACATGATGGCGCGGATCATTTGAATATCGCGATACATAAAGCCGTAAGTGCCAATCCAGCTCTTGATATAGACGGTGGCATCGGCGACTTCCCCGGCGTCACGCACCAGCTTGTTAGCGGCGAATACGTCGTTAACCTTGATGGCAATCCCGGTGACACTGTCACCCATATCCAGATAGTGCTGGGCATCCGCCAACGGCACCATGGCCAGACTGTGATCGAGCTGGCCACTAAGTTGTAAAATACCGGTGACATGCAGGCGAATACGCTTCGGCTGCAACAGTTTCATCTCAGGATCGCTGTTGGGGATCATCACCGTGACGTAAGAGCCCTGCTTCACGCCCAGAGCGTCGGCGACCCCTTTGCCCAGGATCACCTGCTGCTCACCGCTTTTGAAATTGGCCCAGGCATCGCCCTGCACATAACTTGGCAGCGCGCTAAGCTGTTTTTCCTGCGCAGGATCGACCCCTTTTACCTGCACGGCGCGTAGCTGAGCACCATTCTCCATCAGCCCGGTAAAGTTGATATAGGGTGCCGCAGCCAAAATGCCCGGTACCTTTTCGACCCGTTGCAGGATCTCCGGCCAGCCGGTGAACGGTTGCTTGACCGGTTCGATCTCTCCGTGCGGCACCACCGCCAGAATACGGTTCTGCAGTTCACGTTCGAAGCCGTTCATCGCGCTTAGCCCGACGATCAGCACCGCCACGCCCAGCGCGATACCGATGGTGGAGATCACCGAGATCAACGAAACCATGCCGCCGCGCCGCCGGCCACGGCTGAAGCGCAGCGCCATCAGCAATGAAAGTGGCGAAGCGCTCATTACTCGGCCCCCATCAGGGTCAATTGTGCCTGTAGATGGCCATCTGCCATTTCCAACTGGCGGCTCAGGCGTTTAGCGAGTTGCAGATCGTGGGTGACCACCAAAAATGCGGTACCCTGGCGTACGTTCAATTCGCCCAGTAAATCGAAGATGCTGTCTGCGGTGCGCTTATCCAGGTTGCCGGTCGGCTCATCTGCCAACACCAGTGAAGGATTATTCACCAACGCACGGGCAATCGCCACGCGCTGACGTTCACCGCCGGACAGCTCGGACGGGCGGTGTTTGCTACGTTTTTCCAGGCCCACGGCCGCCAGCATCTCCAGCGCCTTTTCCTTCGCCAGCGCCGGTTTCGTGCCACCGATCAGCAGCGGCATCGCGGCGTTTTCCAGCGCGGTGAAATCTGGCAGCAAATGATGGAACTGATAGATAAAGCCGAGCTGGCGGTTGCGCAGTTCGGCTTTGGCAGTGGAAGAAAGCTTGTTCAACGACTGCCCTTTGTAAATGACCTCACCCGAAGTGGGCGAATCCAGCCCCCCCAGCAGGTGTAGCAAGGTACTTTTACCGGAACCCGAGCTACCGACGATCGCCATCATCTCGCCCGGTTGCATGGCAAAACTGACATTGCGCAACACGTCGGTATGCAGGTTGCCTTCCTGATAGGTTTTACACAGGCGCTCACACTGCAATAAAGGATGGTTACTCATAACGTAAAGCCTCAGCGGGTTGTACGGCGGCAGCGCGCCATGAAGGGTAAAGCGTGGATAACAGTGAGACCGCCATCGCCACCACGGCAATGATCGTCACCTGAAGAGGGTCAACCGCCACCGGCAGAGAAGCCCCGTCGATCAACGCGCCAAGGATCGGCATCAGGTTGTTCAGATTGGTGGCAAGCAGCACGCCTAACAGGGTGCCCAGCAACGAGCCGATAATCCCGGCGCTGGCCCCCTGCACCATAAAGACCGACATGATCTGCCGCCGCGTCAGGCCCAGGGTTTGCAGAATGGCCACTTCGCCCTGCTTCTCCATCACCAACAGGCCCAGCGAGGTAATGATATTGAATGCCGCCACCGCCACGATCAGGCTAAGCAGCAGCCCCATCATGTTTTTCTCCATGCGCACCGCCTGGAATAGCTCGCCCTTGCGTTCGCGCCAGTCTTTCCACTGGGTGCCTTCCGGCAGCGTTTGCTGGCTAAGGGTGTCCACCGTCAACGGCTGTTGCAGGAACAGACGCCAGCCGGTGATATTGCCCGCCGGGTAGCGCATCAGACGTGAAGCATCTTGCTGGTTCGCCAGCAGCTGATAGCCGTCCACTTCACTATTGGCATGGAAGGTGCCAATCACGGTGAACAGACGTTGGCTTGGGATGCGGCCCATCGGGGTAAACTGGCTCGCGCTCGGTACCATCAGACGCAGCCGATCGCCACGCTTGACGCCCAACTGCCCGGCAAGCTGTTCACCGATAATCAGGTTGTACTCACCCGGTTGCAGTTGTTGCTGTTTAACGTTGACCAGATAAGGCGTCAGCGGATCGGGCTGCTGCGGGTCAACCCCCAACATGACGCCAACGGCCACGCTGCGAGCGCTTTGCAGCACCACATCGCCGGTAGTCAACGGAGTGACTCGGGTGACACCATGCAGGTTTTGCACGGCAGAGGCTGGCAGCTGTTCAGGATTGATTGAACCCTGCTTGCTGGTGATCAGCGCCTGTGGCATGAGCCCCAGGATGTTGTTTTCGAGATCTTTCTCGAAACCATTCATCACTGAAAGCACCGTCACCAGCGCCATCACCCCCAGCGTAATGCCAATGGTGGATAGCCAGGAAACAAACCGCCCAAAGCGGTCTGAGGCTCGCCCACGCATATAACGCAGGCCAATAAATAACGCGACAGGTTGATACATGAAATCCGTTTTGTTGCCGTAGCTTAAGCAAAGTGATCAAGGATAATAAAGGCTCTACCGGGTTTATGGAACCACCCGGCCGGTTTTATTCATCATGTTTGCACGGGTTTACAGATAATACCGGATTTTGACCTTCCTGATGGCACGGTTGTTTCTGCTGTCAGCCGCTGAATCGTTTGACAATCCGTTTACAACGGGCAAATTAATAGACTGAACGAATCAATGCCAACCACATGAGGTAGTCATGACCGTTACGTCCCACTGCATCACCGCCGCCGATATTGCCAAAGCGGCCGAAATCCTGCAAAACCATGCGATCCGCACGCCAGTAATGACTTCCCGCCAGGCGGATGAGATCGCCGGTGCCCAGCTCTTTTTCAAGTGCGAGAATTTCCAGCGCATTGGGGCTTTTAAATTCCGTGGTGCCTTTAACGCCATCAGCCAATTGACCCCGGTTCAGCGCCAGGCAGGAGTGATAGCCTTCTCATCCGGTAACCATGCGCAGGCCATGGCGTTGGCGGCCCGTGAGCTTGGAGTGAACGTCACTATCGTGATGCCGCATGACGCCCCCGCCGCCAAGCTGGCGGCAACTCGCGGCTATGGAGCTAACGTGGTGATCTATCAGCGACAAACCGAAGACAGGGAAGCCATCACCCAGCGGCTAGCGGCGGAACAGGGCTTAACGGTGATCCCGCCTTACGATTATCCGCAGGTCATGGCTGGCCAGGGCACCGCAGCTAAGGAATTGATCGAAGAAGTTGGCCCGCTGGATATTTTGTTGGTTTGTACCGGTGGCGGCGGGCTGCTCTCTGGATGCGCCATTGCGGCACATCACTGGTCGCCCGGCTGCCGGGTATTTGGCGTCGAACCCGAGGCGGGCAACGATGTGCAACAGGCATTCCGCAGTGGTGAAAAAGTATGGATCCCGGTACCAAAAACCATTGCCGACGGCGCACAAACCCAGCAGGTAGGCAATCTCACCTTCCCGATCATTCAACACTATGTGGAAGATATTTTGACGGTGACCGACCAACAGCTGTGCCAGCAAATGCGTTTCTTTATGGAGCGGATGAAGATGGTAGTCGAACCGACCGGTTGCCTGGCTGCCGCTGCGGCGATGAATCAGGTCATCGATCTGCAGGGCAAAAAAGTCGGGGTGATCGTCAGCGGTGGTAACGTGGACGTCGATAAAATCGGCCAGTACCTCGCCATGGCGCAGGATTGATTAAATTACCGCCAACAGGAAGCTTGCTCGCGCTTTTACCGGTGTCAGTTTATACGCCGCTGGGCTAGTATAACCAAGGTATACCCGTCGTCTTTCAAGCTGCAGCGTTGTTACCTGCACTATCTCACCCCAGTCACTTACAAAAGTAAGCTCCTGGGGATGAGATAGCTTGGCGCCTAGCTGCAACTTGAAATCCATAGGGTATAAGGAATGAGTAATTCTTTGTGACAAGCAAACAGGATTTTGTGGTATTCACGCGTCAAGTGCCACGGTGAACACCACAAAAACTGTTATTCAATTCATTGATTAAAGATAACTGAATGAGCATTTCTGATAATAACCGCAGCTCCGCATCCTCCTACCGTTACTCTCTTCCTGACCGCGCGGGCGATTTACGCCAGCTAGGGCAGCTCACCGGTTCTGCCTGTGCCGTAGAATGCGCCGAAATCGCCGAACGCCATCCCGGCCCGGTGATGCTCATCGCCCCGGATATGCAGAATGCATTGCGGTTGCGTGACGAAATCCAGCAGTTTACCGATCAGATGGTGACCACCCTTTCCGACTGGGAAACGCTGCCATACGACAGCTTCTCGCCCCATCAGGAAATCATCTCTGCGCGGCTTTCCAGCCTGTATCATCTGCCGACCATGGCACGCGGCATCATCATTCTGCCGGTGAATACGCTGATGCAACGCGTCTGCCCGCATGAGTTCCTGCATGGCCATGCGTTGGTGATGAAAAAGGGCCAACGACTTTCGCGGGATCTGCTGCGGGCACAGTTGGAACAGGCCGGTTATCGCAGCGTCGACCAAGTGATGGAGCATGGCGAATTTGCTACGCGCGGAGCGCTGCTTGACCTGTATCCCATGGGCAGCGAAGAGCCTTATCGCATCGACTTTTTCGACGACGAGATCGACAGCCTGCGCACCTTTGATGTGGATAACCAGCGTACGTTGAGCGAAGTGGACGCCATCAACCTGCTGCCAGCGCACGAGTTCCCGACCGATAAGGCCGCCATTGAGCTGTTCCGTAGCCAGTGGCGTGAACAGTTTGAAGTGCGTCGCGACGCCGAACATATTTATCAGCAAGTGAGTAAAGGCACCTGGCCTGCCGGTATCGAATACTGGCAACCGCTGTTCTTCAGCCAGCCGCTGCCTTCCTTGTTCAGCTATCTGCCAGCCAATACGCTACTCGTCAACACCGGCAACCTGGAGGGAGCAGCCGAGCGTTTCTGGCTCGATGTCAATCAACGCTATGAGAACCGGCGGATCGATCCGATGCGGCCGCTGCTGGCCCCGGATACCCTATGGCTGCGGGTCGATGCGCTATTTGCCGAGCTGAAAGCCTGGCCGCGAATGGCGTTGAAAACCGAGGAGCTGCCTGCCAAATCCGGTTGCACCAACCTGGGCTATCAAACCCTGCCGGATCTCGCCGTCCAGGCCCAGCAGAAGGCCCCACTGGATAATCTGCGACGCTTTATTGAAAGCTTCACCGGTGGCGTGGTCTTCTCGGTAGAGAGTGAAGGCCGCCGCGAAACCCTGCAAGATCTGCTTGGTCGCATCAAGCTGAGTACCAGCCTGATCCATCATCTGGATGAGGTCGAAGCATCGGGCCGTTATATGATGGTCGGAGCCTCCGAGCGTGGCTTCCTGGATACGCTGCGTGACCGGGCGTTGATCTGTGAAAGCGATCTGCTCGGTGAACGCGTCAGCCGCCGTCGGCAGGATAATCGCCGCACCATCAATACCGATACCCTGATCCGCAACCTGGCAGAGCTGCACCCAGGGCAGCCGGTGGTGCATCTGGAACACGGCGTTGGCCGCTACGTTGGCCTGACCACGCTGGAAGCTGGGGGCATCAAGGCGGAATATCTGATCCTCTCCTACGCCGGTGAAGACAAGCTGTACGTGCCGGTCTCTTCCCTGCACCTGATCAGCCGCTATGCCGGAGGAGCCGACGAGAACGCCCCGCTGCACCGGCTTGGCGGGGATGTCTGGTCGCGAGCCAGGCAGAAAGCCGCCGAACGCGTGCGTGACGTGGCCGCCGAGCTGTTGGACATCTATGCCCAACGTGCCGCCAAGAGCGGTTTTGCGTTCAAACATAATCGTGAGCAGTATCAACTGTTCTGCCAGACCTTCCCGTTTGAGACCACGCCAGATCAGGAACAGGCCATCAACGCGGTGCTGAGCGATATGTGCCAGCCACTGGCGATGGATCGTCTGGTCTGCGGCGACGTTGGCTTTGGTAAAACCGAAGTCGCGATGCGTGCCGCCTTCCTGGCCGTCGAAAACGGTAAGCAGGTCGCGGTACTGGTGCCGACAACCCTGCTGGCGCAGCAGCACTTCGACAACTTCCGCGATCGCTTTGCCACCTGGCCCATCCGCATCGAAATGATGTCGCGTTTTCGCAGCGCCAAAGAGCAGCAGCAGATCCTGGAAGAGGCGGCCGAGGGCAAGGTCGATATCCTCATTGGCACCCATAAGCTGTTGCAGAGCGATCTGCGCTGGAAAGATCTGGGGCTGTTGGTGGTTGATGAAGAACACCGCTTTGGGGTACGCCACAAAGAGCGTATCAAGGCGATGCGCGCAGACGTAGATATTCTGACGTTGACCGCCACGCCAATCCCACGCACCCTAAATATGGCCATGAGCGGCATGCGCGATCTGTCGATCATTGCTACCCCGCCGGCCCGCCGTCTGGCTGTGAAAACCTTTGTCCGTGAGTACGACAGCCTGGTGGTGCGCGAGGCCATCCTGCGTGAGGTACTGCGCGGCGGCCAGGTGTATTACCTGTATAACGACGTCGAGAATATCGATAAGGCCGCCGAACGCCTGGCAGAACTGGTGCCGGAAGCACGGATTGCCATTGGCCACGGCCAGATGCGGGAACGCGATCTGGAACGGGTGATGAACGATTTCCACCACCAGCGCTTCAACGTGCTGGTCTGTACCACCATTATTGAAACCGGCATCGACATCCCCAGCGCCAATACCATCATTATCGAACGGGCCGACCGCTTTGGTCTGGCACAGCTGCATCAGCTGCGTGGTCGCGTCGGGCGTTCGCACCATCAGGCCTATGCTTATCTGTTAACGCCAAACCCGAAGGTCATGAGCACCGACGCACACAAGCGGTTGGAAGCGATTGCCTCGCTGGAAGATTTGGGGGCCGGGTTCGCGCTCGCCACCCACGATTTGGAAATCCGTGGTGCTGGGGAACTGCTGGGGGAAGACCAAAGCGGCCAGATGACCACCGTGGGCTTCTCGCTGTATATGGAGCTGTTGGAAAGCGCCGTCGACGCCCTGAAGAACGGGCGTGAGCCTTCGCTGGAAGATCTCACCAGTAATCAGACGGAAGTGGAACTGCGCATGCCTGCGCTGCTGCCCGATGACTTTATCCCTGACGTGAATACCCGTTTGTCCTTCTATAAACGCATTGCCAGCGCTAAAAATGAGGGTGAACTGGAAGAACTGAAGGTTGAGCTGATCGATCGCTTTGGCCTGCTGCCGGATGCAGCGCGTAACCTGCTGCAAAGCGCGGCGATGCGTCAACAGGCGCAGATACTGGGGATCAAGCGTATCGAAGGCAACGAGCGCGGGGGCTTTATCGAGTTTGGCGAGAAGAACCGGGTCGATCCGGGTTATCTGATTGGCTTGCTGCAAAGCAAACCGCAGGTTTACCGCCTGGATGGGCCAACCAAGCTGAAGTTTATGCTGGATCTCACTGACCGGGCCGAACGACTGAAGTTTATCGGCGAGCTGCTGGCGGCGTTCAGAGAGCATACTTTGGCAGCTTGAGGCCAATGCCCCTAATCCTTAGATCATGTCTTCTCCCCGCCTTAGCGGATAAGACATGATCTAGCTCGTTCAACGTCCTTGATGGCATTGGCAATGCGTTTATTGATGCTCACCGCGTTTCGTTGCAGCGAGCTACACCTGGGGGAGTGGCACGACAATACCACCGCTCATGGATTTCGACATTGTAGTGTTTTATATAAGCCGCGCAGTTAATAACTTCACCACCTCATCTACCGAGGGCAAAGATGGATGGCCCACCATGCGCTGTAACGCATTATCATATTTTTCATGCCAAACAGGTTGAATCATTTCATAACCGTCCTTGCGCAGTTGGTTAACGTTGCGGCGTACAGCAGCTTTCTCCCACATCACGGCCCCCATTACAGGGAAGAACAACACCGGAAAATCCGCAGCAAGCACTACCGTGGTTAAGCGATTTGGCGCAGCACCTTGTGCGACCGAGGCCAGCGTATTCGCCGTTGCAGGCAATACCGCCATGATGTCATGGTCAGAAACAATCTTTGAAGGTTTGTCGCTAGGCCAATCAGCAGTTTTTTCACCCGCAATCACACGGTCAGCCCACAACCCGAGCGTTTCTGCGGGGATAAACTGCTCTGCTTGCCGAGTCATCAACACGGTTAACGAACAGTGAATATTCTTTTTAATCGCCTTCAGGTACTCTGGAAGATAAGTGATATCCACCGAGCCAGTAGCACCAATTAAAATCCGCTTCTTCTCCGTCATGTTCGTGCTCCACGCAAAGCTTTCTAATAGCCACAGCTATGAGAGTAAAAGCCGCAACCTCTACTCTCATGCATCAAGTACCTGAAGGAATTACGGCGTACCAGGAGGTGCTTCCCCCCAGCCCCACTTCTTAATCGTTTCCCGCTTAGGGCATGGTGCTTCAGGTTGCGAATTCGCTTGGGCTCGACGCGATCCCCACTCAATATAAGCGGCAAATGCGGAACGGAACTCAGGATCGGTAGGCAAGTTTACCTCGTCCACACATTCCATCATCAAATCCACCCAACGCTGACGCTGATCCGGTTGGATACTCCTGCCGCGATGCTTGGAAACCATACCCTTAAACCCGCCTCGATGAGCCGTGTAATTAGCTTCTCCACCCAGAACCTCTTCCAGCCAGATAGCGACATGTTCCGGGTGGTCACCCGCCATATGAGCAAACATCGGCGCTAATAACTCATCCTTTTCAACCTTGGCGTAAAAGATCGCCATGAGTTTTAGCAGAACCTCTCTTCCACCCATCCATTCAAATAAAGTTGGTGTATTTTCTGACATAATTACTCCAGTAAAGTTAATTGGTGATAATTCAGACGATATTGATAACTCAACCTAATTCCAGTGAAGCCAGAGCATTAATTCCTAGCTGATAATCTGCAGGTGGTTCCCCACGATACATCCGGCAAGTATGAAACAATGTTTTGAACCCTAAAGAGCGGGCAAATGCGATGGTCTGCTGGGCGTATTCTGGAATATCTAGCGTGACATTCGTCTGCTGCGGCATCTCATTCATCGCGGCCAACATCAGTGCTCTCATGTTTTTCTCATTAGCGGCGTAGAAAGGTCCGACTCGATACCCACCATCGCAAGGACGTAAACCAATTACGCCCTCAATCCCTTTATTACCCACTAATAGAAGTCCTTTTCGCCCTTGGCCGAAAAACCACTCAGTAAGTAAACCGGCACGAGAATACCCGACGAAACTCGCATCATAATCAATCACAGAAGTAATATTTTTTTGATCGACGAGTTCGATATTGTATAGTTCGACAATGTTTTTAGTAGCCGCCCCCACCATGCGGAAAGTGTGATAATGTGTTTTGAACCCATACTTCTGATAAGTGGCCTCTTGAGCGGGCATACCATCCAGGCCAATACAGCGCCCTTCAGCATGTTCAATCGCCATACTCCAAACCGCCAAGCCAAACCCTTGACCGCGAAAATCGGGATTAACAATATAATGGCCAAGATGAGCGTAATTTTGCGCGTGGTTCACAACAGATATCGAAGCAATCGGCCTATCTTGCCAATAGCCGATATAAAAACCCGGCGCATCTACATTAAGGAAACGACTTGCGTCTCCTTCACCAAGATCCCAGTTCTCCTGACGTGCCATTTCCACCACTACCTGCCATGCTTCGGGTGTGGCTATGCTTACCCGAAATTGGATTTCAGGGCGCTCGGTTACTCTACTCATATTATCTCCTGACCACATGAATAACTTCGGTTACAATCCCATAGACTTGCCAATAAACTCTTTAAGCACTTCACTCGTACCGCCATAAATAGTTTGCACCCGGCTATTCGCCCAGGCTTTCCCCATATATGAATCACTCATATAACCAGCTCCTCCATGCAACTGCAAACAGCGATCGGCCACTTTCATCTGAAGCTCGGTAGTCCAGAGTTTAATTCTTGCCGCATCAACCACGCTGAGGCTTTTCTGGTTAAAGCGAGCGATGGCATCATTTAAATACACCCTGGCTATTTTTACTTCCGTACCCAGCTCCGCTAGCATAAATCTATTCGCTTGAAACGATCCGAGAGGCTGCCCGAAAGCCTTACGGTGCTTTACCCATACCAGCGTTTTTTCTAGTAGATATTCCGCTGTGGCAACAGCAACGGTCGCAATGCTCAATCTTTCTCGTGGCATCCCTCCCATAAAATAGAGGTTGCCAAGATTCTCGCGGCCAATAAGATTTTCGCAGGGAACCCGACAAGCGGTGAAATGAAGATCGGCAGTATCACTGGCATGCCAACCTATTTTTTTCAGCAATGGCCCGCGCTCAAAACCCGGGGTGTTTCGTTCAACGATCAGCAAACTGATGCCCTGCCCGCGTGACGCCTCTGAGGTTCTTACCGCAGTCAGAATAAGATCGGCATTAATCCCATTGGTGATATAGCTTTTATGACCATTGACAATAAAGTACTGTCCTTGCTTTACCGCGGTCGTCTCAAGATCTGCCGAATCCGAACCACCATTCGGTTCGGTAATGGCGATCGCCGCAATAAGTTCACCGCTGCACAACCCTGGCAGCCAGCGAGCTTTCTGCTCATCGGTACCGTGTCTGTCTATATAACTGGCGATCACATCATTATGAGAGATAATGACTGGCGCGGTCATCTCGGCGCGAATTAACTCCTCCGTCAGGACAGCAGCATAGTGATAATCAGGCTTCTGCTGGCCGCCCAATTCACGGGCAACACCCAGCCCCAATAACCCCACTTCACCCGCGTGCCGCCAAAAATCACGCCCGATCAGGCCGTTAGTTTCCCACTCAGACAGAAAGGGTTTAGCCTTACGCGCCAGGAAATCACGGCAGCCGAGTCGAAACCGTGTTAACTCTTTGTTTTCCATAATATCCTCAGAAAGATTCCGCGACCAATGCCTGAGTCTCTGGTACCTGCGAAAATAGTGCCTTTACCAGGTCAAAATAGTTATAAATAGCGAAATGGCCCCCTTCGATAGGGTGTAGTTGGGTGGTGGCAAGCGTGTGGTTCCGCCACGCTGCTTGCATTTCTTCAGTGACATTTTCATCTTGATCCGCTGAGATAACGTCCAAGGGTTGCGACACTTTTTTATCCACAAACTCCAAGAACTGATGGCGCAAAATATAATCGGTACGGAGCGAGGTCACCAGCCTACGGGCGAAGGCGGGCTCATTGAGAATGCTCTCTGGCGTCCCATTATCCGCACGCATTTTTGAAATGATTTGATCGTCCGTCCACAAATGTCGGTCATCGTCCACCTGCACGCTCGGTGCGATAGAGCCTGAAATCACGGAAAACAGCGGGCGCATAGCATAGTTTTCCGCCAACGCCGCACTCACGATAAAACTCAGCACGCCACCAAAACTATGACCAAACGTCACCCACTCGGTCGTCCCAGCCTGCTGGTGCAGGGCAAAGTCCGCATGGATATCGGCGCAGATCCGATCGACCAACAACGGCAGGTTGTCGATCGCCTTTTCACGGCTCAGCACGTCACGGCCAGGTATCTCGATAGGCTTGAACACCAGATTGGAATCCCCTTTGAAGCGGCCAAGCCAAGCACGATAGACGCTCGCGCTAGCGCCTGCGTGTGGGAAGGCATAAATAATGCGCTTGGGCGCAGACGAATTCATATAGGGCTCCTCAGTAAGAAAGAGGCGATACGCTCAGCGACCATCACGGTAGTGAGGTTCGTGGGCATAGAGGGGATACAAGGGAAGAGTGAAGCATCTGCAACGGCGATTTGGCTCAGACCGTGCAGGTTACCCTGTTCATCCGCTGCGGTCTGCGGATCGCTCGCACATCCCATCCGTACCGTACCAGAGGCATGCCAGCCGGGGCTGAGCAGATTTTTGATGGCGTTATGCATAACCTCATCATTGTCGATCATCGCCTCAGACCACAACTGGATACCGTCGAGATATGCCGCAAGCTCAGGGTGATTGATCAACCTCCACATTTGACGTACCCCCCCGACCAAGCGCGCGATATCCTCTGGATCCTGTGATAAAGGCAAATCGATCATCGGCAATTGCTGACTATCCCTGCTCTGGATAAACACTCGTCCTCTGGCCTTGGGACGCATCAGCATCACAGAGGCCCCCACCAAGCGCGGGTAATTCGTGCGATTCTGAAAACCGGGTACGTTCTTGCTCGCCACGTTGTTCATTAATCCTAATTGCACATCAATCTGCGCATCGTACCCGCTGTTCAAGCGCGCAGCAGTTTGCCGCCACGGTGTTTCCTGGATGCCATTTCTAGATTTTGGGAGTGCCCATAGTACTACCGAAGCGTGATCGGACAGATGGTTGCCAACAGCAGGCATATCGGCCACTACGGGAATATCAAGTTGTTGTAATAAACGCGCATCGCCAACGCCGGAACGCTGCAAGATCGCCGCAGATCCTATCGCCCCGGCGCACAGCACGATCTGGTTGGCACGATAGGTTGTATAGCCCCCGTCGTGCGTCGCTTCGACACCAACAGCCTTGCCTGCGTTAAACAGTACTCTCTCGACCATCATGCGCGAGAGGATCTGAAGGTTTTCCCGCTCGCGTGCCGCATAAAGATAGGCACGGTAAAGATCGTATCTTTCCGCTCCCTGCACCACATTGGCGGGTACGACACCCACCGCTGCACTTTCTCCCTCATTCAGATCGTCAACAAAAGCGATGCCGTTCTGTTGGCATATATCGGCAAAGGCTTTCTCCAATGGCAAGATTTCGTCCCCTGAAGGCCTCCGTAACGTGAGAGGTCCTTGGTGACCGTGCAGTGCGGAATCTGGACGATCAACGTCATTTTCCAACTTCTTGTACCACGGCAGAACGTCACACCATGCCCATTGACGACACCCCATATTTACCCAGTGGTTAAAATCGCTGGGAAAGGCCCTTAAGGCTACGGCACCGTTAATCGCAGACGATCCACCCATGACTTTCCCCAGTCGATAGTCAAAGGCTTTACGCTGGTTACGACCTAACGGCTGATTACCATCTCCCTGGACGAAACGAGAAAATCGCTCTGTCCCATGCACGTTTGCTTCGTATGGCCAGTTATAGCCTTCAAGAACCAGACGGGAAGCATCCCGCAACGGACTACCAGGTTGAGCAACGTCGGAATCCTGCCCCGCCTCTAGCAATAAAACACGGTGTTTGCCACTTTCGGAAAGACGAGAAGCCATCACACAACCCGCGGTCCCGCCACCGACCACAATAAAATCATAATCAACCTGCTCTGGAGCCGCTTTAAATAGATGCGTCATACGTATTGCTCCTGAGCCTTGTCCGCTACGCTGGAAAGGATGCGCGAAAAATCACGTACTGAGGCATTCATAAACAAGCTCTCGATCATATCCTGTTCACTGGACGGACCGACCTTAAAGATTTCGCGTACCGCGCTCAACAGCCCCACCGCATGCAATGAATCGCCACCGATGTCGAAAAAACCATCATTGACATCAAAGTCACTGTGTTGCAGCTGTTTTGACCATAAGGCGAATACACAGGCCTCAAGTTCATCGGCGGGTTCACTCTTATCCGCCACAGCCACCCATTCCCCCCATGGCACGGGCAGAGCGTTACGGTCTATTTTCCCATTACCCGTCAAGGGCATACTGTCCAATAACACAAACCAGGTTGGTATCATATAAGAAGGGAGATGAGCTTGAGCGAGTTCGCGTAGTGCTCCTTCCAACACTCTCTTTTCGTTCTCGCTGGCCTGTTGCTTCGGCACAATATAGGCAGCTAGCTGCTTTTGGCCGGTTTTCGGGTGGTTGACCGCGTTGATCACTACGTGGTTCGCCTGCGGATTCCCCAACAGGCAAGCCTCTATTTCACCCAGTTCGATGCGATAGCCATTAATTTTTACCTGATTATCTTCACGTCCCAAGATCTCAATCAGCCCTTCATCAATATAGCGCCCTAAATCACCGGTTCTATACAGCCGCTCACCCGTGATCGGATGGCTAAAAAATCTCTCCTGCGTTTTTTCAGCATCACCCAGGTAACCTTGTGCCACACCAGCGCCTGCAATGAACAGCTCACCAATAACCCACTTAGGACAAGGTTCAAACCATTCATTGAACACATGAAATTTCTGATTAGCTAATGGCTTACCGTAAGGAATGCTTTTCCAGGCGCTATCTACATGCCGGATAGGGTAAACAATTGACCAGATTGAACCTTCTGTCGCCCCACCCAGGCTGATCACATCAATACCGTTGACGGCGGCCTTGATTTGATCCGGCAGGTTGACCGGGATCCAGTCTCCACTCATCAGCACCAGGCGCAAAGCACTGCCAGAAAGCTGCGAACCGGCCCGCTCTACCAACGCTTTCATCGGTGCCGGCACGCTATTCCACAAAGTCACCCGATGTTTGGTGATCTTTTCAGCCCATATTTTCGGATCGTTAGCCTCATTTTCCGTAGCAAACAGAATGCTGCCACCGGCTCCCAGAACCCCAAAATAATCATAAACGGACAGATCAAACCCCGCTGGCGCAACGGAGAAGACACGGTCATGCTGATTGACATTGAAACGACGATTAATATCCAAAACCGGATTAGCGGCGTTGCGGTGCGTAATCATTACCCCTTTTGGCTCACCAGTAGAGCCGGAAGTAAAAATAACGTAGGCCAGATCATCCAATGTCTGTTTTGCCACCTGCACAGGAAACTTCATCGGTGCAGCACTATCAATGACCACCCCGATGTTGGTTAATCCATCTATTGGTTCCAGGCCAGCAGGCGTCACGATGGCTTTCGCCGCACAGCGCTCAATCAACCGCGCTTTACGCTGCTCGGGAAGCTGTGGATCAATCGAGACATATGCAGCCCCCGCGAAGAGTACACCCAGAATGGCGGCCAGCATTTCCGGCCCTTGCGGCAGAGAAACAGCTACGATGTCACCCGGTTCAATGGCTATAGCAGCACTCAGTTGCTCGGCAACCAGGTTACCGCTGGTGACCAACTCCCCGTAGCTAATCTCTCTTTGCCCCTGAATAATCGCCGTTTTGGTCGGGAACTGACGTGCAGAATGCAAGATCAGATCCTGCAACAACGCCAGTGGCATCCTATCATCCGTCGAATTTGCAGCCAGTCTCTCCTGCATGTCGTCCGTGTTCAAGGCCACCACCGCACCCTGTTGTGACCAAATCTGCGGGTTTTCGCCACAGGCGTTCAGCAGTTTAACGGCTGCCTCAAACATCATTTCCGGCATGCCCACCGGGAACAATCCTTCGACGTAGTTCCAGTTCATAACCAGATCGCCATTGATACGCAACAACTGATTTTCGAGCCAGACACCGGGCGTTTGGGTGCTGCTATACTTCACCATCGCCGTGCCTTCCCAGCCATAGTCGGTGACAATATCTCGTAGTTCCGCATTCAAGGTATTGCTGAAAACCACCGGGAAAGAGAGCGCCCTCTCTCCCTGGCTCAGACGCGTCATTTCGCGTAAAACCTGGATCCCATTGAATGAGGAATGCCAGTAGTTCAACAACTGTTCAGTCTGTAACATCACCAAGCGCTGGCCAAATGCCTCCGACTTACCGTCTTCAACACACAACAGGCTCGACTGAAGATAATTCCCTACGCTTTGTTGCACATCCGGGAAATAGTTACGCCGCGCATGCTGGGTTAAAGTGAGAGTAAAGTTCTGGCGTCGCGACCACAGCCGCAAGGTCTCAACATAAACACCAAGAAAGAGCGTTTCCAGGGTAATTCCCTGTTCAGTCGCGCTCTGGCGAAGCTTATTGACTAATTCCAGTGAGATCGGGTGTGAAAGCGTTTTGAATATGGGATTTTTAATTAATTCAGGTGCCTGATACAGTGGTAATTCAGGAGCTGCGGGCATTGTATCCACTTTATTTAACCAATAGTCCTTATCCCGGCAACCTTGCTTACTTTGCAGAAGTTGCTTTTCTCTTTCAATATAATCTCTAAAATTAAATTCCGGCACGGATTTTACTACATTTGGATTCTGATAGAAGTGCCACCAATCCTTCATCACTATTTTCACACTATGCAAATCAATAAACATCAAATCAAAGCAGAGGTGTAACCGAACCCTCTTTTTATTCAATAAGGTGGCTCTAATCTCGAAAGAAGGTGCAATAGCCAACGAACGTAAATGCGTTTTCATGTCACTTCGTGTGCTATTAATAAACTCCTGCAACTGATTATCATCGATGTATTGGCAATCAGTCACGGCAATCTCATAATGTTCAAGGGCCGCAGAAATTCGTTGGCGGCCACTATCAATCAGTTCGGCGCGTAGCATGGCATGCAGGGAAAGCGTATGGTTCAAGGCTGCATTGAGCCGCTGAAGATCAGGGTTGAAAATTTCGACCTCAAAATAGTAATGCGTTGCAATACCACCCAGAGGTATACCTGCATTGCGACCAATCAAATAAGCGTATTGAATATCGGTTAGCGAAAATGACTCATCTTCTTTTCTTTCCACTGTTTTATCAAAGGTTGTTGAATCATCTACAGGTAGTTTACCATTGAGCAACTCATTTATTTTAATGACATTTTTTCAACGGAATGCTCAACCTGATGGGTGATGAGGTCATTTTCTTTGCCTGAAAGTTTTAAGCCAATTCTCTTGGCCGATTCCTGCATGACTCGCATAAAAAAAACCTCTGAAATTATTCAATAAAAATAGCATGAGAGCGTTACGCATCCATCAAAATATTCAATAATACCAATCACTTAAAGTTAGGAATAAAATCTCCCCCAAAAATACCGTTGTAACAGCAAACATCGGATAGATGAGATCCCCAAGCCAATAACATAAATAGCGTGAATGCTTTCATTGCGCCAATCAATCAATCCATCAATTGATTGATAAAATACTACATTACTATGTTTTATGACGTCAAGCATAACCATCATAATAAGTAACAATTCTATATCATAAAAAACACAACCAACAACCAATAACATACTGATTTTATATAAATTAAATGTAGCTAAATACTCATGATGGGCAACCAGTAATGGCCATCAATAAAGTAATGAAAAATTAATATAAATTTAGGCTGTTTTTTGTTTTTATCTTGACAACATCAGTTAAATTCGCACATCATTCAATTAATCAATTGAATGATTTGTGTAATGCATTAGAATTTCTAATTGATTATCAGAGAAAGCAAACTTAACTAACAGATGACAAGTAGGGTGGTGAAATGAGTAATGATTTTGTGACCGACAAACGCGATTCGGCCCTTCCTGAAGATGTGGCTCCACTATTAGCCGTAGAGGAAAATAACGCTTTAGTGTTTGCTATTCTCGCCACCATTCAGGCAACGTTAATTTTTACAATTGTCATGATTGGAGTCCCATTGCCTGCGATTGGCGCTGAATTCCAGTTGGTTCAAGCAGAACTGGTGCTGGTGAGTGCTGCCTATGGGTTGCCCTTTAGCGGCCTGTTGTTGTTTGGCGGGCGACTAACTGATCGTTACAGTGGAAGAAAAATGTTTACTTTGGGGGGGCTTATCTTCGGCCTTGCATCACTGAGCGGCATGTTCGCCTTCTCCTATTGGATTCTAGTAGCAATTCGCTTTTTGCAAGGGATCGGTGCCGCGCTTACGGCACCAGCCCTGATGGCCTTATTGCGCCAACTCTACCGCGAGGCTGCTCAGTTCAACCATGCAATGGCAACTTGGGGCGGAGTATCGGTTCTGGGAGGAGCCGTTGGTTTTCTTTCATCAGGCATCGTCACCACTTGGCTATCTTGGCGGTGGATGTTTATTGTTCCGGTTGTTGTTAGCTTGTCTGGTCTGCTTTTGGTACGCAGAATGATGAAGCCGCTACCCCTACGTGATAACGACACTCCTGGTCTAGATTTGAGCGGTGCTCTATTGGCGACTAGTGGCATTTCGCTGTTTAGCTTTGGCCTGATCATGAGTGGCGAATATTCTTGGCTGACAGCGCCAGTCTATCTGCCTGTTGCCGCTGGCCTGCTGCTCATTTTCACATTCTTGCTCGTCGAGCGACATGTTAGCTGTCCTCTGCTACCCCCTGGTTTTATCCTCAGCCCAATGCGCACGACTGGCCTGATTGGTATTCTACTGGCCGCTGCGGGTATGGGCTTGATTACCTTTCTACTTTCCCTGTATCTGCAGCAATTTCGCGGTTGGTCATCTTTTGCAACCTCTATGGCGTTTATACCTTATACCGTTGGACTCCTAATTATGAATCGTGCCTCCGGGGCGCTCATTATGCGCTTCGGCGCCTTGCAAATCACAATTGTCGGGCTACTGCTCGGTGCTGCGGGGCTGTTTTTATTGGCTCAGCTCAATGAGCAAACCCACTATGTGCTTGGCCTGCTTCCTGGCTTATTTATCCTCCCCGCCGGAGCTTCTTTGACCTTTTCCGGCAGTGCGGTACTTTCAACGGCAAATGTATCCCTACACGAAGCGGGCCTTGCGGGCGGCGTAATGAACACATCGATGGAGTTAGGTCCAACTATGGGGCTGGCTGCGTTAATGGCGGTAGCAGCAACCCAGGCAAACGCAGTTAATGGCTATGCATGGGCCTTTGGCACTGCAGGAGGCGTCTATTTACTCGCAGCGATAGGCGCACTAATTTTAATGAAAAATATCAATTAGCCGTAATAATCGAAATACCACTGGAACCATAATGTTGAGTATCAGGATCCAGTGGTGTTTCCGTGATAGGTTATACCAGTAAACCGTGAAGACGAGGGCTTACCGGTTAATTTGCACTTCCAGTCCGGCGGCCTTCCACTCCGGAAACCCATCCTCTAGACAACGAGCAAGAAACCCATTTGTTTGCAGGATTTTCATAGCGTTGAGAGAGAGGACGCAGTAAGGCCCGCGGCAATACGCCACCACCTCCCGTCCTTTTAGCAGTTCAGATAGGCGCCCCTCTAGTTCTTCGGCCGGAATATTGACCGCTCCTGGCAGATGGCCAGAGGCAAACTCTTCGGGGGGACGCACATCCAGCAGAGTAATGTCCCCCTCATTCAAGCGATGCAGAAGCTCTTCGCGAGAAATCGATTCCAGCCGTTCACGCTGGCTGAAAATATCAGACACGAATGACCTGATCTCGCTATGTCGGTATTCCACATATTGCCGAATCGCCGTCAAGATATTCTGGACTGGACCATTACCCAAACGGTAGTAAACGTTTTTCCCTTCCCGGCGTGATTGCACAAACCCCGCGCGTTTGAGATGTTGAAGATGCTGAGAAGCATTGGCTATCGTAAGACCAGCCAGTTCTGCTAGCCTTTCAACCGATCTTTCTCCCTGTGCGATATGCTCAAGCAGTAGCAGACGATGTGAGCTCCCCAAGGAACGTGTCACCTCTGCAAATTCGTTAAAAACTTGACGTTGACTCTCGCCATTGAGTGTTGACATATTGTTTTTGCTACCTCATCATTCAATATAATAATTGAAAGACAGTATATCAAAGGTTGCAGGAGCCCACCAGTTTACTGCTGCTACCTTTCGATCGAGGTTGTGTTACAGAACATGTTAGGCTTTTCACTCCCGAGGAGTATAAAAAAGGACCATTAAATGGATATATTATTACGTGCAGTACTGATTGGTATCGGGGCAACCTTGGTAATGGACCTCTGGGCATTACTGCAAAGACGCTTTTTTAATATCCCTTCGCTCAACTATCAGTTTGTCGGGCGCTGGTTAGGACACATGCCAAATGGCAAGTTTTTTCACCATACCATCATGCAGACAACACCGGTAAGCGGAGAAAAGGCTATGGGGTGGACGGCACACTACGCAATTGGCGTCGTCTTTTCCTTGATATTTATTTGTATTATGGGACAAGACTGGCTTGAGAACCCCACCTTTTTGACAGCACTCATTATGGGCATTATCAGCGTCATAGCCCCTTTCTTTATTATGCAACCTGGATTTGGTTTTGGCTTGGCAGCATCCAGGACACCGCAACCTAATATAGCGCGCCAGCGTAGTCTGATAGCACACGGTTCGTATGGTATTGGGATATATCTGAGTGCCGTTTTGCTACAGTACTACTGGCCGATAAGCTGAGAAAAGTCACTAACGCGGGTAATGACTCCAATAAGTAGAACATGTACTTTTCGATAAAGGCCCCGATGACCTTTTCATGCAACTCAATCGACCATGAGAAGCAGATTGTTTTATGATCCATGCACTTTATATGGTTTCGCAACGTTAGGTTATTACGTTCAATACGTTTAGTAAATATTCTGCTCGTCAGATACTTATCCTTCAGTACTTTCCGGCTATAACTGCCCCATTCATCACTGACTATCATGCCGACCTTGAATGGGATTAGTAATTGTTGATACCGACTTTTAGCGTTCTGACCGTATCCGGACACCAGCACCGTTGAAGGCTTAATCAACGATTAACGACGGCAGAACGGCTCCCTCTGCCTATAGGTTGAGGGAGCCCCAAAAAAAATTGAGACGAGAAACAGGCTGTTTTTTCACCCAAGAACGGGGTAAAAAAACAGCCTTATGCAGACGAGAAGAGGTTATTCGTAATTATCTCACTGCCAATTTGCGAAAAAATGGAACAAATTGCTCGTAAAACACTCGTTCTAATTCTCTACAGCCACTAACAAAAAATTAGTGGGGATTATTCCTCAGCCCTGTGGAGAGGGTTGGGCCGAGGGTAAACTCCGAAGATCAGACCTTGGTCAGCACCAACTGGCCACGTCTATCCAGCGGGATCTGGGTGCCTGGATCGTGATCCATGCGGATTTTGCCCTGCTGGTCGCCAATCTTGTAAGTCACGTCATAGCCCAGCGTTTTTTGCGATTTGTCATACACCGTTTTGCAGCGCTGCTGCGTGCTGGTGGTAGTGTCGTTGTCTTGCAAGGCCCCCTGCACCTGGTGACCGGCATAGCCACCACCCAACGCACCTACTACGGTCGCAACATCACGGCCCCGGCCACCGCCAAACTGGTGACCAATCACCCCCCCAGCAACCGCGCCCAGCACGGAGCCAGCGATGCGGTTTTCATCCTGAACCGGCGCACGATGGGTCACCGTGACGTTCCGGCACTCCTGCCGAGGGGTTTTGATAGTTTCTTTGATCGGTGTTGCGGCGAGAACCTGCGCATATTGTGGGCCGGGAGTGAATACGTCCAGACCAGCTACGGCAGCAATTCCCAGAGCGGCTGCAATACCAATCCCAACACCGGCTAACATTGATTTGTTCACAGGAAATCCTCCTGAATGTGTTACCACGCATTATGCACCGGGCAAACTCGCATTGCTCACAGGCGATTTTCCCGGTTTACGGCGTGCGTGACGCGCCGTCTGTAAACGCCCTAAAGTCTGCACAAGGAAGTTCACCCTCGCAATAAGACTCAATGAGCAAAACACCCTGAAAACGGGCCAAAACCAATGAATTGAGAAGAATCCTATCCCTGCCGGTCCCCTCTCTCACGGCAAGAAAAAACCCACGCGGCAAGCCTACGTGGGTTTTCATCAACCGAACTAGTGGGTTAAAACATTAGTGCATCTTCAAGCGCGGACGGATCACGCGGTTGATACCACCCACCAACATCATCAGGCCGGTTTTGGTATAGCCGTGCAGCGCTACCTGGTGCATACGGTACAGCGAAATATACACCACGCGGGCGATACGTCCTTCGACCATCATCGAACCACGCATCAGGTTGCCCATCAGGCTACCTACGGTGCTGAAGCGGGAAAGCGAGACCAGTGAACCATGATCCTTATAAACGTAAGGCTTCATCGGCTGATCGTGCATCATCGCCAGGATATTGCTATAGCAACGTGATGCCATCTGGTGGGCAGACTGTGCCCGTGGTGGCACAAAACCGCCGCCTTCACGTGGGCAGGACGCGCAGTCACCAATAGCAAAGATGTTGGCATCGCGGGTAGTTTGCAGCGTTGGCTCAACCACCAGTTGATTGATGCGGTTGGTTTCCAGCCCGGCAATCTCTTTCATAAAGTCCGGTGCCTTGATGCCCGCTGCCCACACCATCAGATCGGCATTGATAAATTCGCCGCCTTTGGTGTTCAAGCCATGCTCATCGGCGCTGGTCACCATAGTATTGGTTAATACCCGTACGCCAAGCTTGTTCAGTTCCTGGTGCGCCGCTGCGGAAATACGCGGCGGCAGCGCTGGCAGAATACGCTCACCGGCTTCAACCAGGGTAACCTTCAAGGCGCTGTTATCCAGCCCTTTAAAGCCGTAGCTGTGCAGCTGTTTGACCGCGTTATGCAGTTCTGCAGACAGCTCAACGCCGGTAGCCCCACCGCCCACGATGGCGATATTCACGCTCTCCTTCTCTTCTGGATTGGCAGAGAACTTGAGGAACAGGTTCAACATCTCGTTATGGAAGCGGTGCGCCTGATTCGGGTTATCCAGGAAGATGCAGTTGTCTCTTACTCCTGGGGTGCCAAAGTCGTTCGAGGTGCTGCCGAGCGCCATCACCAGGATGTCGTAGCTCAACTCGCGGGCGGGAACCAGCTGGCAGCCCTGCTCATCGCAGATCTGCGTCAACTGCAACGTTTTATTTTCACGGTCAATGTTGACCAGTGAACCCAGTTGGAAGTTGAAGAAGTGGTTACGCGCATGCGCCAGGTAGTTCAACGCATCCACACCGTCATCCAGAGAGCCGGTAGCCACTTCATGCAGCAACGGCTTCCACAGATGGCTGTGGTTGCGATCCACTAGCGTGATCTCCGCTTTATGCTTACGACCCAGTTTATGGCCCAGGCTGGTTGCCAGCTCCAGACCACCGGCACCACCGCCGACAATAACGATTTTCTTCTTTGGCGTTGTCAAAATGACCCCCTGAATGTGAACCAATTGTTGCCTAAGGGTAAATAAATAATATCCTTAGAATACATAGGGTTCGCTTAAGTTAAACCTGCAATCTGGGGCCAGAATAACACGAGAGGTTATTTGGTCATACCAAAATTGATGTACGTCAAAGTTTTTTGGTTAAAGGCTGGACGAAGGGTTTTTTTGAGGATTGTGATTCAAATAGTTAGCGTGAGATCACAGTTTTGCATTTTGCTGCCCACCGGCGAAAACGGGCACGATAAAAACAAAAAAGCCGCAATTGCTGCCCTTTAGGAACAACGTTCACGGCTTGGTTAAGCGTTATAGGACTGTTACGCCAGCGTCTTGAATGCCTTGATGCGCTGAAGGTGTGGCGAGATGTTTTTAAACTTGTGACTCTGCTGTTCATCCCAGACGATTTCATAATACTTGTGCAGCAACTCGGCACTACGCTGGCTGTCCAACACTTCGTCCTGACGAGAAAGCACCACCAGGCAGCGATCGCGGTTCTTCTCACGGAAATCATCCACGCATTTGGTGGCGATATCGCGATACTCTTCCGGCCGGTCGATCTTGCCGTGCATATGTTCTTCCGGATACAGGTTCGGGTTGAAGATCACCTGACGGATACCGCACAAGAAACCGATACGTTCGGCCCAAAAGCCCCCAAGACCCACGCCGCAGATCAGAGGATGGACATCCCCTTCCTGCTGAACCGCCTTGTCCACCTCTTTCAATAAATGCTGCATATCATGGCGCGGATGCAAAGTGCTGTAGCTGATAAAGCGCACGTCCGGATCGATGAACTGTAACTGCATAATCTTTTCATGATTGCCGGGACTGGTGGAATCGAAGCCATGCAAATAGATAATCATGTGGTTCCTCGCAACAAGCTGGGGGCCGCTGGCAGCCCCCATTATTAACGCCGCCTTCATGCGGCGCCCTGGCCGTTCACCCCGCTGAGCGTTGCTTATGCTCTTCCCAGCGTTCATGCAATTGACTCAGCGCATGATGCGCCTTTTGCCAACGGTCGGAATCGCGCAGTTCCTGACGGGTGAACTGACCGCGATGATATAACCGCTGCAATTTCTCTACTTTGACCGGGGACAGGTTATCTAACACGCTGACCGCCCCTGCCCGATTATTACAAACCAGGATCATATCGCAACCGGCATCCAGCGCCGCCTGGCCACGCTCGGCATAGCTGCCCATGATCGCCGCCCCTTCCATCGACAGATCGTCAGAGAAGATCACGCCCTCAAAGCCTAGCTCCTGACGCAAGATTTGCTGCAACCAGTAAGGCGAGCCGCTGGCCGGGCGCGGGTCTGCTTCAGTATAGATAACATGGGCTGGCATGATGGCATCCAGCAATCCGCGTTGGATCAGATCGCGGAAAATAGTCATATCATGTTCGCGGATTTGGGCCAATGGTCGCGGATCGCGCGGAGTTTCTTTATGCGAGTCCGCCGTGACTGCGCCATGCCCTGGGAAATGCTTGCCGGTGGTTTTCATCCCGGCGCTGTGCATCCCCTGGATAAAGCGTTCGGCCATCACTAACGCCTGCTGCGGATCGCTATGGAAAGAACGTTCGCCAATTGCCGCACTGGCGTGGCCGATGTCCAATACCGGGGCAAAACTGATATCGATATCCTGGGCAATCATTTCCGAGGCCATCAGCCAGCCAGCTTCCTGAGCCAGACGCCCGCCTTCCTGAGCATCGTTGAGCGCCGCAAAGGACTGCGCCGCCGGTAAGCGGGTAAAACCTTCGCGAAAGCGCTGCACACGCCCGCCTTCCTGATCAACCGCCACCACCAGTCGCGAATGCGAGGCCGCGCGGATCTGGCGAACCAGCTCACGCAACTGCTGCGGATCGGCAAAGTTGCGGGTAAACAGGATCAGGCCCCCTACCAGCGGGTGTTTTAAAATCTCGCGTTCTTCTGCGTCCAGCTCATAGCCGACGACATCTAGCATTACTGGGCCCACGGCCACCTCACATCAGTATTCATGATTAGTTTGACGATGATAAACAAAAACGCCGGTATAACGCTGCGCCCCAACGCAAAAATTCCGCATCCCGACACTGCTGCCAGCGCACTTCACACCACATCAGTATCAGATAATCCACCCACGGCAACCAACGCCGGACCTGTGAGGCCAACTGCGGCAAATCGGCATAGCCGTGGGGTTGATATTGCTCCAAAAAGCGTTGTTGCACAGCCGGGGAAAATTGATTGAAGCGAAACATCGCCGCCAGCTCCAGGCCGATATCGCCATCGGCGGCATACTCCCAGTCGATCAGCCTGAGCTGCCCGGTCTGTCGCAGCAGATTGCCGGCATGAATATCCATGTGCAGCGTTGCCAACTGCAACGGGCGCGGCATGGTGCCGTTGATGAAATAGCGCTGCCAACGCAGCCAACCAGGAGTGATCCGCCGGCGATCAATTTGCTGCCAATAGCGGGTAAATTGCTGTTGCAGATCCAGCCGGTAACCACTCAACCCACGGTTATGCAACCGGGCGGTCAGCTCTGCCAACTCCCCGTTGGCCGTTAAGGAAGCAAACGCCGTTTCGTCAACGCTCTCACCGGCGAGCCATTCGACGATCAACCACTCAGAGTTCTGTAACCACACCTTTGGACCTATTCCCAATCCAGCGCGCTTCAGCACTTGCCCCTCACGCCGACGGTTAACGCCGAGCATGCGTTTTTCCGGCGTCTGCGGACGGGCCAGCAGTTGCACATCACCACTGTCGATCCGCCAACTCTCGCCGCTCAACCCTTGTACCAGACTAAAATGACAACCGGCGGTATTTACCGCCGGCAGTCTGTTACTCAAGAGTCGCCGCAGCTGGGATTCAGTATTTGACGTCGCCATTGCCTGACCAGACGATCTCGCCGGTTTGCACCAGCATCAGCTGCATTTCCATCGACGGTGACTTCACATCGCCGCTGACGGCGCTATACAACACGTATTGCGCGTTGACGATGCGTGCCAAGCCAATCGCCTTGCTGCGCGACCCGAGGCTATCTTCCGCCGACAGGCCCAGCGTCTGTTTGGCGCTCGCCAACTGCGCTTCCGGCACGACGGCAAAGGTCTTGTTGGATGCCAAAGCCTGGTGCAGCGCCGAGGTAGCGTTGCCGATGCTCAATGAGCCATTGGTATTGTTTTTCACGCTGTCCAACAGCAATACGCTGCCAGGCGTGACGCCATCGGCCTTCAGCATCTGATTGACCAACGGCTGCACGCTGCCCAGCCAGTCAAGCTGCTGGATCTTCGGCGGCTGTGGCACCGGCTCGGTGGTTGGTGGCAACGGTTCAGGCTGAGGCTCTGGTTGCGGCTGTGGCTCTACCGTCACCGGTGCCGTAGGCTCTGGCGGGCGTGATGGACAACCGGTTAACACCAACGCGGCCAGCGCCACCCATAGGAACTTTTTCATTACCTTCTCCAACGTAACCCAAAACTTATAAGTATAAATACAGACGTACACGCTTGGCATCAAGGTTGCCATTCAACGAATAAATCTCGGCGTCTGAATTGGCAGCGACGGTGACCGTGCGCGGCTGTTCAAAAGGCAGGATGTCCAGCCCCTGTTTGTCATACCAGTAGAAACGATAGTGGAGGGTCACCGGCGTCGTCTGGGTGTTGCTGAGCACCGAACTGGCCCGCAGACGGCCAGACGCGTCGGCAATAGACGGGTTATCCGCCAGAATACCTGCCGTCAGTACCGGTGAATCCATCACCACCGTTTGCCGTTCATTGACCGAGATGCCCTTCGGGCTGCTACAGCCCATCAGTATCGCGGCGGGGAGCACCAGCGCCATCAAGTAACGCGTCGTGTGAATATAGCGCATGGTCTTCCTCGGTTAACGTGACAACAACGGGCCCAGAGCGCGCCCACCCACTAAATGCATATGAATATGATAGACCTCCTGCCCGCCGTGACGATTGCAATTGATGAGCAAGCGGTAACCGTCTTCGGCAATCCCTTCCTGCTCGGCAATTTTGGCCGCCACGGTGATCATACGGCCTAATGCGGCCTCGTGTTCCACGGTCACATCGTTCACCGTTGGAATGAGCACGTTCGGCACGATCAGGATATGGGTCGGTGCCTGTGGGGAAATATCACGAAATGCGGTAACCAGTTCGTCCTGGTAGACCACATCGGCAGGGATTTCACGGCGAATAATTTTACTGAAAATCGTTTCTTCGGCCATCTGGAACTCCTTGTTCAGCGAAAATATTGGTTTACGCAGTATCGTGACAAATTCTACTGCTATCAACCCGATTGCGCACTTTCCGTATCGAATGATGGAGAATCACTCAACCTTACGACTTTACCGGCGGTTATTGGCTACCGATCAACTGAGGCGCATGGTCACGCATCCAATCGGCCAACGAGTCTAGCGTGGGGCGCAACGTTTTACCCAGCGGCGTTATCTGGTACTCCACCCGTGGTGGCACCTCTGGAAACACCTGGCGAGTGACAAGACCGCATTGTTCAAACTGGCGGAGCTGACGCGTCAGCTCTTTTTGCGCAATTGGCGCCACCGCGCGCTGTAATTCGCTAAAGCGTATCGGGCCATCGATCACCATCAGGCGATACAGGATTGGGATGGCCCATTTGCCCGAAACCAAATTGACGAAGCTCACCATTGGGCACGGCTCCCCCGCAGGCGGTAACGCATAATTTTTTTCAACCTGCCCTTTCACTGTTGACGCCATTGCATCCCACCTTGTCCTTTAGTATCCAAATGGTACCTACTATGCAAAAGGTACTGACAGACCAATAATGGCGTAACTGACCAACGAGAGGAAGGGTTATGTCACGATTAGCAGGTAAATACGCGTTGATTACCGGGGGAACCAGCGGCATCGGGCTGGAGACGGCCCGGCAGTTTATTGCCGAAGGCGCCACCGTGGCGATCACTGGGCGCAGCACTGGCGGGTTAACAGCAGCTGGCGAAACGCTAGGGGATGTCGTGCTGTTGCACAATGACGCTGGGGATATCGGCCAACAACCGATTTTGGCTGCACAGTTGGCCAAAAGCTGGCCCCGGTTGGATATCCTGTATATCAACGCCGGTGATGTCACCCACCTGCCGTTGCAGGAATGGGATGAACAGCGCTATGACCAACTGATGAACACCAATCTCAAAGGCCCACTGTTTTTGATCCAGGCTCTGTTGCCGTTGTTGGGCAACCCTGCCTCGGTGATCCTGTGTGGTTCCGTCAGCGCGCATATTGGCCTGGCGCAAAGCTGCGTCTATGCCGCCAGTAAAGCCGGGATTTTGTCTTTGGCGCGTTCACTTTCAGCCGAGTTGCATCCGCGCGGAATTCGCGTCAACGGCCTCAGCCCTGGCCCAACGGCAACTCCGGCACTGGGCAAGCTGGGTTTACCGGCACAGGCTGAACAGGCGTTGCGCGAAGAGATCCAAGCGCTGGTGCCGATTGGCCGCATGGGGACCACGCTGGAATTGGCCAAAGCCGCCGTATTCCTCGCGTCTGACGAATCCAGCTACATGGTGGGCAGTGAACTGCTGATCGACGGTGGCGTGGGGAATTTAGCGCGGAGTTGAAAGGCTATTGTAGGGGCGCTGCATCTGCGCCCAATGAGATCATGCCACTGTTTGTTCCACACGTTTAGCGCTTCAGCAAAACGTCTAACCTGGCTTTCACCCCACACCATTCATCATCGATGATGCTGAACCTGACCGAGTTACGTTTGCGCCCGTCGGGCATGATGCGCTCATGGCGTACAATCCCCTCCTGCTTGGCACCAATCCGCAGAATTGCCGCGCGTGACCTGTCGTTCAGTTCGTCGGTGGTGAACTGCACCCGTACCGCCTGTAAAATCTCAAAGGCATAGTTGAGCAGCAGGTATTTCGCTTCGGTATTCACGCCGGTGCGCTGCACCGATTGGCTCAGCCAGGTGTGGCCGATTTCCATTTTGCGATTAGCCCGGTCGATTTTCCAGAAACGGGTGCTGCCGATAATGCGCCCGCTAGCCTGCTGAACAATGACAAACGGCAGCATGGAACCGGCATCACGGCCTGCCACGGCGGTGGCGATATAACTGTCGATCGTACTGGCACTCGGCACTGCGGTAACCTTCAGGTTCCACAGTTCGCCATCAGCAGCGGCGCTCAGCATTGCCTCACGATGCTCTGGCTGCAAGGGTCGTAGTTCGATTTGATTGCCGATCAACGTTGATGGTTTGAGCACGGATGGGTTGGGCATTTTTCCCTCTCTTGCAGCATCGATGGACAGCCATAGCCATCAGCATCGCAATAAACAGGGAAAAAACCAACAAATTAAGCAGGGTGTACACTGAGCCCGTTCAGCTTACTTGTTCTATGTACCAAAGCGCTGATTTATTACCCGGCGGGATTAGGGGTAAAATTCGCGCGGGTGCTCTGGATCTTTTTGTCCTGAGCATGAGCAAGGGATAGAAAGAGAAAAGCCCCGAATCGATGTAAATCAACCCGAGGCCACTCTTATGCATGAACACCATAAAGGTAGCCTCTTACCCGCCGAAAGGCAAGGACAAGGAGGCTATCATGCCGCAAAAATTAGTAGTAATGATCCTGGTTATTCTCTGTATCACCGTACTGGTGTTTACCTGGATGACCAGGAAAAGACTCTGTGAGATCCGCATTCGTAGCGGAGAAACGGAGGTTGCGGCCATGATGGCTTACGAATCCGTAAGGTAAGGCAACCCAACGGCGGGGCTTGCCCCGCCTGTTGGTTGTTTGAGCTGAGATCCATGAGCGCCCCTCCCCATGTTGTTAATCAACCCATAAAAAAAGGGAGGCCTAAGCCTCCCCATTAACTCCCCTACCTGAATCAGTTGTTACGGATGTATTCATCCATATCGGTTTTCAGGTTGTCGGATTTGGTACCAAAGATCGCCTGAACGCCTGAGCCAGCCACAACTACACCGGCAGCACCCAGTTTCTTCAGACCAGCCTGGTCGACCTTGGATACGTCGGCCACGCTAACGCGCAGACGGGTAATACAGGCATCCAGGTTGGTGATGTTTTCTTTACCGCCGAATGCCTGAACCAGCGCAGCAGACATTTCAGAACCGCCCTGAGCCACCTGCTCGGAAGCATTGTCTTCACGGCCAGGGGTTTTCAGATCCAGTTTGGCAATCAGCACGCGGAAGATGGTGTAGTACACCAGACCGTAGATGACACCAACGATTGGGAACAACCAGATTTTGCTGCTGTTGCCGCTCAGTACGATGAAGTCGATCAGGCCGTGTGAGAAGCTGGTACCGTCACGCATACCCAACAGAATACAGATTGGGAACGCCAGACCGGCCAGGATCGCATGGATTACGTACAGGATCGGCGCAACGAACATGAAGGAGAACTCGATCGGCTCGGTAATACCGGTCAGGAACGAGGTCAGCGCAGCGGAGATCATGATACCGCCGACTTTGGCACGGTTTTCCGGCTTGGCTGAGTGCCAGATGGCAATCGCAGCAGCAGGCAGACCATACATTTTGAACAGGAAGCCACCAGACAGCATACCCGCAGTTGGGTCACCCGCCATGTAACGTGGAATGTCGCCGTGGAACACTTGACCGGCCGCATTGGTATATTCACCAATCTGCATTTGGAACGGAACGTTCCAGATGTGGTGCAGGCCAAAGGGTACCAGCGCACGCTCAACAAAACCGTAGATACCGAATGCCACCACAGGGTTCTGATAAGCCGCCCATTCGGAGAAGGTCTGAATAGCCGTACCGATTGGTGGCCAGATGAAGGAGAGGATCACACCCAGAATGATAGCGGCCAGACCAGAGATGATCGGCACAAAACGCTTACCGGCAAAGAAGCCCAGGTATTCTGGCAACTGAATGCGGAAGAAGCGGTTAAACATGTAGGCAGCAATGGCACCGGAGATAATCCCCCCGAGCACCCCGGTATCCGCCAGGTGTTTGGCCGCAATCTCTTCGGCTGGCAAATGCAGCACCAGCGGCGCAACCACGGCCATGGTTTTCACCATGATGCCGTAAGCCACTACCGCGGCCAATGCAGAAACGCCGTCGTTGTTAGTGAAGCCCAGGGCAACACCGATAGCGAAGATCAACGGCATATTGGCGAATACGGAACCGCCGGCTTCCGCCATCACGTGAGAGACTACCAGCGGTAGCCAGCTAAAGTTGGCGGAACCCACGCCCAGCAGAATACCTGCGATAGGCAATACGGAAACCGGCAGCATCAGCGATTTACCTACTTTTTGCAGGTTGGCAAATGCGTTCTTGAACATAGTTGAGTGTGCTCCTGAGTAATAGTGCTTTGCTACTTCTCGCGAATTTTCGCGTTGCAGAGGGGGGAGAGAAAACCCCTGCATTTTCAGGGTGTCTGAGCACCCCTTTAATTTTTACGCAGAGTAAAATAAATACCCTGAACAATGTTTGATGGCAGTCACGTTTCGATGAATCTGACCGGCCATTTTTCAAAAATCGTCTACTTTTTGTGAAGAAAGATGAAAATTTGCCCGACCGTTCCCCTGAAACGGGTGGGAACATTACCCGTTTCGAGGATTAATTACGAGCTTAAAAAGAATTAGATTATCGCCAGCGGTTTGCTAAGCCTAGACGAAGGTTCAGAGTTCGATGTGAAACAAACGTGAAAAGTTGGTGGTGGTCGCTTGCGCCAGGTTTTCTAGACTGACGCCCTTCAATACGGCCAGGTATTCTGCGACGTCACGCACATAGGCGGGTTGGTTTTCTTTGCCGCGATGAGGCACCGGCGCCAGGTATGGCGAGTCGGTTTCCACCAGCATACGATCTAATGGCACATAGCGGGCCACCTCGCGCAGCGGCTCGGCGTTACGGAAAGTGACAATGCCGGAAAACGAGATATAGAAGCCCAGATCGAGCAAGGCTTTCGCCGTTGGCAAATCTTCGGTGAAGCAATGCAGCACGCCGCCGCAATCCTGTGCGTTCTCTTCACGCAGAATGGCCAAGGTATCGTCACGCGCGTCACGCGTATGCACAATCACTGGTTTGTTGAGATCCCGGCCAATACGAATATGTTGGCGGAACGACTCTTGCTGTAACGGGATATTGTCTTGCTGATAGAAGTAATCCAGCCCGGTTTCCCCCAGGGCAACCACCTGCTCTGCCGCAGCCAGACTGCGCAGTTCGGCATAATCGTAGCCCCCCTCCAGATTCAACGGATGAACGCCGCAGGAGAAGGCGACATCGTTACGTTGACCGATCAGTTGGGTCATCGCCTGGTAACCCGGCAGCGTGGTGGCAACCGCCAGTACAAAGCCCACATCCTGCGCTTTGGCTTTGACCAGGGCATCGTCCACGCTGTGGTGCAAGGTGGCGAAGTCCAGGCTGTCGAGGTGGCAGTGAGAATCTACTAATAACATGATAATTAACTCTTTTACAACGAATGAGGGGGTGAGTAGCCGGTAGCGCCGAGCATCTGCTCCCAACCGAGTAACTGTTCTGTCAGCAACAGCTCGCGATTAACGCCGACCACGCTGAGTAACTGATGGCGGCAGTTAAGCCACTGCTGCATGATTTGCTGGAGCGAAACGCTGCTCAAACGGCTGGCCAATTGCTGGACCAGTGGCAATTGATCCTGGTTCAGAGCATAGCTCGCGGCACCCTGCTGGTATTTCATCGCGTCCATCAGCAACGCGCATAGCCAGTGTAGCCGGTCCGCCACGTCGTCATGGTTCAGTGCCGGCAACAGGGCCAACATATCGCACTGCGGCAGAGCGGTGTTCAAGGCGTTGCACAGTGCGGCCCGCTGTTGCCAGCGATTCGGTTGCAGCAACTGTTCGGCAGCAAGGGGAGCACCGTCATGCAAGCGTAATGCGGTCAGGCGATCGACCGAATTGCCCGCGCCCTGGCGGTTAAGCCATTGCAGACTCAACTGTTCATCCGGGCTGGCCAGATGCCAGTAGAAACAGCGGCTACGCAGTGTCGCCAGCAGGCGTGAGGGCTCACGGCAACCTAGCAGGAAGTAGGTATTGGCCGGAGGTTCTTCCAGGGTTTTCAGCAAGGCGTTGGCGGCGGCCTCGGTCAACAGTTCTGCCTGCGATAGCCACACCACCTTGGCTCCCCCCTGCTGGGCATGGGAATAGAGGACCTCAATCACCTGGCGGATAGGTTCGATACCCAAGCTACTCTTGCCCTTTTCCGGGGCCAATACGTGGTAGTCCGGGTGGTTGCCTGCCAGCATCAACCGGCAGCTGTGACACTCACCGCAGCTCTTTTCACCATTGCGCTTTTGGCAGATCAGCCAACGGCTAAGGGCATAGAGTAGCTCAGCATCGCCGTTGCCCACCGCCGCATGCAGCAGTAATGCGTGATGGCCACGCCCAGCCGCATACTGCCCCACCAAATGACGATAGGGAGCGTTAAGCCACGGGTACCAGTTCATTACGCCCCTTCCTGCTGTTGCAGCCACTGTACAACCACCTGGCGAATATCGGCGGTGACCTGTTCCAGCGTTTGTGCCGCATCTATGGTAACGATGCTCGCATCCTGCGCCGCCAGTTCAAGATAGCGCGCGCGGGTACGTTCAAAGAACGGCAGCGCTTCTTGCTCAATACGGTCTAACTCTCCGCGCGCGCGCGCCCTTTGCAGGCCCACCGACGGAGGCAAGTCGAGATAAAGGGTCAGGTCGGGGCGGAAGTCACCCAATACCGTATCACGCAGCGAACTCATCAAGTGTGGATCGATTCCCCGGCCCCCGCCCTGATAGGCTTGCGCGGAAAGGTCGTGGCGATCGCCCACTACCCAGGCTCCCCGCGCCAACGCCGGTTGGATAACGGTTTCCACCAGTTGCACCCGCGCGGCATATATCATCAGCAGTTCCGCCTTGATGGTCGGCAAATCGCCGTCTGCGCCGCATTTAAACAGCTCGCGCAGCTTCTCCGCCAGTGGCGTACCACCCGGTTCACGGGTAAATACAATGTCATTAATACCCTGCTCGTTAAGCACGTTGACCACGGTATTGCGCGCGGTGGTTTTACCCGCGCCTTCCAAGCCTTCAATCACTACAAAGTTACTTTTCATTCTTTTCCTTTTGTACCTGCCGATAGACACGCACCGCAGCATTATGGCTTGCCAGGTTGGTGGTGAACGTATGGCCACCCTTGCCGTCGGCAACAAAGTACAAATAATCGGTTTTAGCCGGATTGGCAGCGGCTTCCAGTGAAGCACGGCTCGGCATGGCGATCGGCGTTGGCGGCAGGCCACTGATCACATAGGTGTTATAGGGCGTTGCCGTCTCCAGATCCTTACGGGTGATGTTCCCGGTGTAACTGTCGCCCATGCCGTAGATCACCGTAGGATCGGTTTGCAAACGCATGCCCAAACGCAGGCGATTGATAAACACCGAAGCGACCTTGGTGCGTTCCTCCGCTACAGCCGTCTCCTTCTCAACGATCGAAGCCATCGTCAGCAACTCTTCCGGCGTTTTGTATGGCAAGCTGGTGTCTCGCGCATGCCAAACGTCCTGCAATGCCTTGTACATCCGCAACTGCGAGCGCTTTAACAATGCCTGATCGGTGGTTCCCGCCGTATAGAGATAGGTATCTGGATACAAACGGCCTTCCAGCACGCCACCTTCCGGCAGCCCCAGTGCCTTGGCGATTTCCGCCTCGCTTTTACCTGCCAGGGTATGTTTGACGTATTTGGACTCTTGCAGCACCTGCAGCCAATCTTTCAGACGCAACCCCTCGATAAAGCGCGCGCTGAACTGGGCTTCTTTGCCGCTCGCCAACAGTTTCAGCATCTGGCGCACCGTCATCCCCGGGGTTAAACGGTAGGTACCCGCCTTGAATTCGGCCAGTTCCGGCTCCAGGCGCAGTAACCACGGGAACCAACGGCCATTGTGGATCAGCTTGTCGCGTACCAGCAGCCCTTCCAGCGCCACACGGCCAGTGCCTGCGGGCAGTTTGAAGTAGGTTTCCTGCCCAATCGCCAGCGGAGTCTCGGCAAAGCGTTCAATCCGCTGATGCCCCCAATACAGCGAAGCCAACGCCAGGAGCAGCAGCAGTACAACAATCTTGAGCTTTTTTCTCTTCATCGATCAGCCATCATTAACAGTGTGGTCGCAAAAAATCATACAGTTGGCGCGAAGGGTAGCGCCATGATTGTGCCCTATTCACCGGCAGCAACGGCATCAGCGCGTTGCATATCAGCACTTCCTCCGCATCGGCCAGCGTCTCCAGCGGTTCACTGACGTAATGCAGTAGATACTCGCTGCCCGCCAGAAGTTCAATCACGCGGCGGCGCATAACACCGGCGACACCGGCCTGATCCAGATTTGGCGTAAAGACGCTTTTTCCTTTACGCCAGAACAAATTAGCCGCACAGCATTCCACCAGCATACCCGCAGTGTCAAGCACCAGCACCTCATCGGCATCGGCCTGGTCAAGATGTGCGCGGATCAACACCTGCTCCAGGCGGTTAAGGTGTTTCAGGCCAGCCAGCAATGGATTACGCCCTAGCGCTACCGGGCTGAGCTTCAGGCTGATCCCTTCCTCACGCCATGGCAGGTAATGAGCGGGATAGGTGCTGCGTGAAACGATCCGTGTAGGAGCAGCGCAGCCGCGCGGGCTGTAACCTCGTCCGCCGCTGCCTCTGGTCAGTATCGCTTTGACCACGCCAAGGGACAGAGAGCCTGCCGCATGGCGCATCTCAAGTTCCAATGCCGCCCAGTCCACTGCAGGCAGCAGCAACCTCTGTGCCGCCTGCTGCATGCGCTCAAGATGCCAAGGGAAAAGATCGATGTTGCCATCCACTACTCTGGCGGTGGTAAAGCAGCCATCGCCAAACTGCAAACCGCGATCGCTGGCTGCCAGGGCGTCATGTTGTTGTCCATTGATCCAGTACATGCGTTTCCTCACTGTGTTATCACTACAGCATAACAGGCGCATACTACGATAAACGGCCTGGAGCCATAAAAAAAGCCCGGTCAAAATGCACCGGGCCTTTATCAACTTAAGTTGGCAATAATTATACGCGACGGAAAATCAGCGAACCATTAGTGCCACCGAAGCCGAAGGAGTTACACAGCGTGAACTCCATATCTTTGGTCTGGCGCGCTTCGTGTGGTACGAAATCCAGATCGCAACCCTCATCCGGATTATCCAGATTGATGGTAGGTGGAACCGCCTGATCGCGCAGAGCCAATACGGTAAAGATCGACTCAATCGCCCCAGCGGCACCCAGCAGGTGGCCGGTCATCGATTTGGTGGAGCTGACCATCACCCGGTTGGCATCGCTGCCAAATACGGATTTCACCGCTTGGGTTTCTGCCTTATCACCGGCCGGCGTCGAGGTGCCATGCGCGTTGATATAACCAATCTGTGACGTTGTCACACCTGCATCACGCAGTGCGTTTTCCATCGCCAAGGCGGCACCAGCACCGTTTTCCGGTGGTGATGTCATGTGGTAGGCATCGCTGCTCATACCAAACCCGACAATTTCGGCGTAAATTTTCGCACCACGACGTTTTGCGTGTTCGTACTCTTCCAGCACCATCATCCCCGCACCATCGCCCAGGACAAAACCATCACGGTCTTTATCCCAGGGGCGGCTTGCGGCCTGTGGGTTGTGATTGCGGGTTGAGAGCGCACGAGCCGCCCCAAAGCCGCCGACACCCAGAGGGGTACTGGCTTTTTCTGCGCCACCGGCCAGCATCACATCGGCATCATTGTAAGCAATGATACGTGCGGCATGGCCAATGTTATGGACACCTGAGGTACAGGCAGTAGCGATGGAAATACTTGGGCCACGCATGCCGTACATAATGGTCAGGTGACCGGCAATCATGTTCACAATGGTCGAAGGCACAAAAAACGGACTGATTTTCCGTGGGCCACCGTTAACCAGTGAGCTATGGTTCTCTTCAATCAACCCCAGGCCGCCGATACCAGAGCCGATAGCGGCACCAATACGATTGGCGTTCGCCTCGTTGATATCCAGCCCCGCATCCTGCATGGCTTGCATGCCGGCGACGATGCCGTATTGAATGAAGGCATCCATCTTGCGCGCATCTTTGCGCGAGATGAAATCTTCACAGTTAAAATTCTTTACCAAGCCAGCAAAGCGCGTTGCATAGGCAGTAGTATCGAAATGGTCGATCAGGCTGATGCCACTCTGACCGGCAAGAAGAGCATTCCATGTGGACTCTACAGTATTGCCGACAGGAGACAACATGCCCAGTCCGGTCACAACTACTCGACGCTTAGACACGTTTGTCCTCCAAGGAGGGAAAATATGACGCTAGGGATAGAAAAAACTTAGGCGGTCGAGTGACCGCCTAGATATGTTCGCTTACTGCTGGCTAGCGTTGATGAAATCAATAGCTGCTTGCACAGTAGTGATTTTCTCAGCTTCTTCGTCTGGAATTTCGGTGTCGAATTCTTCTTCCAGAGCCATTACCAGCTCAACGGTGTCAAGAGAATCAGCGCCCAGGTCTTCAACGAAAGAAGCGTTGTTCAATACTTCTTCCTGCTTAACACCCAGTTGCTCAACAATGATTTTCTTAACGCGTTCTTCGATAGTGCTCATACTCTTAAATTTCCTATCAAAACTCGCTTTCGCGATGGTTTTCGTAGTGTATAAAATGTTGAAAAAGATGCAACTAAATCCCGGCTGGTCAAACCACGATTTTACGCTATTTTGCGGTTTTTACCTCAAATAACGCAAATAGTTTTCGCATTTTTTAAATCATATACATGCCGCCATTGACATGTAACGTTTCACCGGTGATGTAGCTGGCCTCGTCAGAGGCTAAAAATGCAACAGCGCTGGCGATTTCTTTAGCTTCCCCAAGCCGGCTAGCCGGAACCTGAGTCAAAATGCCTGCGCGTTGATCTTCTGTCAACGCCCGTGTCATGTCCGTCTCAATAAAGCCAGGAGCCACGACGTTGACCGTAATGCCACGTGAAGCGATCTCACGTGCCAAAGACTTACTAAAACCAATCAGACCGGCTTTAGCCGCCGCGTAGTTAGCCTGCCCTGCATTCCCCATGGTGCCAACAACGGAACCGATAGAGATGATACGGCCAAACCGCTTTTTCATCATAGCTCGCATTACCGCTTTTGACAGACGGAATACGGAAGTCAGATTGGTGTCCAGGATATCCTGCCACTCCTCATCCTTCATTCGCATCAGCAGGTTATCACGCGTAATCCCGGCATTATTCACTAAAATGTCGATTTCGCCAAATTCTGCACGAATCGAGGTCAAAACGTTGTCGATAGATTGAGCATCAACCACGTTCAGCATATAGCCTTTGCCGTTCTCACCCAGATAGCTGCTGATGGCTTCAGCACCGCTCTCGCTGGTAGCGGTGCCGATAACCTTGGCGCCACGTGCAACAAACAACTCTGCAATAGCCCGGCCAATACCGCGGCTTGCGCCGGTGACCAGGACAATTTTCCCTTCGAAGCTCATGGTTATCCTCTTTTACTGTTCCAACGCCGCAGACAGGCTGGCAGTATCGTTAACCGCTGCCGCCGTCAAAGTGTCGACAATGCGTTTGGTCAGGCCGGTCAGCACTTTGCCTGGGCCCACTTCCAACAGCAGAGTCACACCCTCTGCCGCCATAAATTCTACGCTTTCCGTCCAGCGCACCGGGCTGTACAGTTGGCGAACCAACGCACTGCGGATAGCTTCTGGCGCGGTTTCTGCGCGTACATCAACGTTATTGACTACCGGGACTAACGGCGCGTTGAAGGTGATGTCTTGCAACGCTACAGCCAGCTTATCGGCAGCCGGTTTCATCAGTGCGCAGTGCGAAGGCACGCTCACCGGCAACGGCAGTGCACGTTTGGCACCGGCCGCCTTGCAAGCTGCGCCTGCACGCTCAACCGCTTCTTTGTTGCCCGCGATGACGACCTGCCCCGGAGAGTTGAAGTTCACCGGTGAAACTACCTGGCCTTGAGCAGACTCCTCACAGGCTTTGGCAATCGAGGCATTATCCAGACCGATGATGGCGTACATGGCACCGGTACCTTCTGGTACCGCTTCCTGCATCAGCTTGCCGCGCAACTCGACCAAACGGATAGCCGCAGCAAAATCCAGCACACCGGCACACACCAGCGCCGAGTATTCACCCAGGCTGTGGCCAGCCATCATCACCGGCATATTACCGCCCTGCTGCTGCCAGACACGGAAGATGGCAACGGAGGCCGCCAACAACGCTGGCTGTGTCTGCCAGGTTTTATTCAGCTCTTCTGCCGGACCAGTCTGCACCAACTGCCACAGATCGTAACCCAAAGCCGCAGAAGCGTCGCTAAAAGTTTGTTCCACAATGGGAAACTGTGCGGCCAAATCGGCCAACATGCCAACGGTTTGAGAACCCTGGCCTGGAAAAACAAAAGCAGTTTGCGTCATTTTTTTATTCCTGTTGAATCAAAAGCGAACCAGCGCCGAGCCCCAGGTAAAGCCACCGCCGAATGCTTCCAGCAACACCAGCTGACCACGCTGGATGCGCCCGTCGCGTACGGCTTCGTCGAGCGCCGCAGGTACCGAGGCGGCAGAGGTGTTCCCGTGACGATCGAGCGTCACTACCACTTTCTCCATCCCCATACCCAGTTTTTTTGCCGTTGCGCTGATGATGCGCAGGTTGGCCTGATGCGGAACCAGCCAATCCAGTTCACTGCGGTCAAGATCGTTGGCCTTCAGCGTTTCATCAACGATATGTGCCAGTTCGGTGACTGCCACTTTAAACACTTCATTACCCGCCATGGTGACGTAAGCAGGCTGATCCGGGTTCTGACGATCTTTATTCGGCAGCGCCAGCAGATTGCCATAGCGACCATCGGCATGCAGGTGGGTGGAGATAATGCCCTGGTCCTCAGAAGCCCCCAGCACTACCGCGCCCGCACCGTCGCCAAACAGGATGATCGTGCCGCGATCTTCAGGATCGAGCGTGCGCGACAGCACATCTGAGCCGATCACCAGCGCATGTTTTACCGCGCCGTTCTTGACGTACTGATCGGCCACGCTCAAGGCGTAGGTAAAGCCAGCACAGGCCGCCGCGATGTCAAACGCCGCGCAGTCCTGAATACCCAGCATCTGCTGCACCTGGCAGGCAGAACTTGGGAACGCATGGCTTGAAGTGGTGGTCGCCACCACGATCAGGCCGATATCTTCTTTAGCCACACCCGCCATTTCCAGCGCGTGAGACGCGGCATGGAAGCTCATGGTTGCCACGGTTTCATCCGGGGCAGCGATACGACGTTCACGAATACCGGTGCGAGTCACGATCCACTCGTCAGACGTATCCACCATTTTTTCTAAGTCAGCGTTGGTGCGCACTTGTGCGGGTAAGTAACTCCCCGTACCGAGAATCTTTGTATACATGAACGATCAGTCACTCTTGGGTAATACAGCTTCAAGGCGCGCAGCAATCCTGTCCGGAACTTGCCGCTGCACCGCCTGTACAGCCTGTTCGATTGCCACCGCAAACGCGTTTTGGTTTGCAGCGCCGTGGCTCTTGATCACGGTTCCCCGCAATCCTAACAGACATGCACCATTATACTGGTCGGGGTTCAGATGACCAAAACGCCTTGCCACCCTTTTTTGTAACCAACGACCCAACAATTTTAACCACCACGCCTGTTTTCCCCCATCGGAGGATGACTTGAGTAGCGACAAGAACAGTCTTATCACACCTTCCATGGTTTTCAGAGTGACGTTGCCGACAAAGCCGTCGCAGACCATCACATCGGTTTTACCGGTGAGCAGGTCGTTGCCTTCCAGATAACCAATATAGTTGATTGCCTGCGTTTTTTTAAGTACGGCGGAGGCTTCGCGGATATTATCCAGTCCTTTGGTTTCTTCTTCGCCGATATTGAGCAGTGCCACACGTGGCTGCGCGATACCCAATACCTCTTCCGCCATCACTGCTCCCATGACCGCGAACTGCACCAGCATCGTGCTGTCGCATTCTACGTTGGCCCCCAGATCCAGCACCACGGTTTTACCGCGCTGTTGGTTAGGTATCACGGTCATCAACGCCGGGCGTTCAATGCCGTCCAACGGTTTGATCAGCAGCTTGGCCAGCCCCATCAACGCCCCGGTATTCCCTGCACTGACACAAGCCTGCGCCTCACCGCTTTTAATCAACTCCAGCGCAATGCGCATAGAGGTACCTCGGCTGGCCCGGATCGCTTGTGAAGGCTTCGCGTCACCGGCAATAACCGATTCGGCAGGTACGACTTGCAAGCGTTCCAGGACAGACGGATCGGCTTTGGCAAGTAACGGGGAGATGACGTCGGGATCGCCGACTAACAGGAGATGAAGCTGTAAATTAGAGGCCAGTGCCTGCAATGAAGCAGGCACTGTGACGCAGGGACCGAAATCCCCGCCCATTGCATCTAACGCCAGGGTTAGACGAGTCAAAGTATCGCTGACTTAGCCGATAACCTTGCGACCGCGGTAGAAACCGTCGGCAGTGATGTGGTGACGACGATGAGTTTCACCGGAAGTCGCATCTACAGACAAGGTGGTGGTGGTCAGGGCATCGTGTGAACGACGCATGCCACGTTTGGAACGGGTTGGTTTATTTTGTTGTACGGCCATGGACCTTACTCCTCGATTACTTACGCTTTAAACTGGCTAATACGGCAAATGGATTTGGTTTCTCCGCCTCAGGAGGCAGTTTGCCAAACACCATGTCCGCTTCGGACACTTCACAGTGTTCAGATTCATGTACCGGAACGACAGGCAGTGAAAGAATAATTTCATCTTCAATCATTGCCAACAGATCGACTTCGCCAAACTCGTCAACTTCGATCGGTTCGTACGCTTCCGGTAATGCCTCAGCCTGCTCATCATTGACGACCGGGCTAAAACAATATGTTGTGTGGACCTGGTGTGCAAACGGGACACCACAGCGTTGGCACATCAGCGTTACCGCGACGTCCGCATGCCCTGTTATCACCGCGAGGCGCTGGTTATCAATATCAAACGACAACTGCACTTCGACATCACTGTCCACACTGACCACGGAGTCGGCAACACGTGTAACCAGCTCAGGCGCGTAGGAACCAACATAGTCCAGGCGTTTCTGAGCGGTACGTACCGCATCAATGGTCAAGGGTAATTTTACCTTTTGCATAGGGCGCGCATATTAACTTTGTAACGTCATAGAGTCAAAGAAAAAGGCCCTAAAACGGCACCTTTCACCAATATTCGCTTCCAGAGCGGCCGACAGTTTAAGATGAGCGACATATTTACGCTATGGTTTGTGGAAAAAATTATGCAAAGACTCTTACTCGCCTCAACGTCAGTCTACCGCCAGCAACTGTTGGAGAAACTGCACCTGCCCTTTATTTGTGCAGCACCGCAAACCGATGAAACACCGCTGCCCGGTGAAAGTGCCGAGGCTTTGGTGCTGCGCCTGGCGGCGGCCAAGGCTCAGGCGCTGGCTATGGCCTATCCTGATTATCTGATTATCGGTTCCGACCAGGTCTGCGTGATCGCCGGAGAAATCACCGGTAAGCCCCATAGCGAAGAGAACGCTCGCCAGCAGTTGCGTAAGGCCAGCGGCAAACTGGTGACCTTCTATACCGGTTTGGCGCTCTATAATAGCCGTAGCCAACGCCTACAGGTGATGTGTGAACCTTTCCACGTTCATTTTCGGGCTTTGAGCGAAGTGGAAATCGAAACCTATGTACGCCTGGAACAGCCGCTCAACTGCGCAGGCAGCTTCAAGAGTGAAGGTTTGGGGATTGCGCTGTTTGAGAAGCTGGAGGGCCGCGACCCGAATGCGTTGATTGGTCTACCGCTGATCGCATTGTTGGAAATGTTGCGGGCTGAAGGGGTCAACCCGCTGGTATAAGCTTATTTTTTGGCTGCAGCGGTCCGTTGGCGCAATACCTGCAGGCAATGACGCAGCTCGTCATCCATCGGCGCTTCGATGCGCATCGTTTCGCCGGTGGCAGGATGTTCAAAGCGCAGCGCTGCCGCATGCAGGAACAGGCGTTTCAGGCCGGTGCCCGCCAATTGGCGATCGAACTCCCGGTCACCATAACGGTCATCAAAGGCGATCGGATGCCCAGCATGCAAGGTATGCACACGAATCTGGTGGGTACGCCCGGTGATCGGGCTGGCCTTCACCAGCGTGGCATGTTCAAAGCGCTCTTCGATCTTGAAGCGGGTCTCCGAAGGTTTGCCTTCGCTGTTGACGCGGACAATGCGCTCCCCGCTCTGCAAAATATTTTTCAGCAACGGTGCCTGCACCGCTTTGCAGTGCGACTGCCACTCGCCGCGCACCAACGCCAGATAATCCTTCTGCATCCCCTTGAGGCGCAACTGCTCGTGCAGCGAACGCAGCGCCGAACGCTTCTTGGCCACCATCAACACGCCGGAGGTGTCACGATCCAGACGGTGCACCAGCTCCAGAAAACGTGCTTCCGGACGTAATGCCCGCAATCCTTCGATCACGCCAAAACTCAGGCCACTGCCGCCATGCACCGCCGTTCCCGAAGGTTTGTTGAGCAGCAACAGGTGATCGTCCTCATAAAGGATGCAATCTGCCAGGGCAGCAACTTTATCCAGCTTGGCGGAAACCGGCGCATCTTCACGCTCGGCGACCCGAACCGGAGGAATGCGCACCACGTCGCCCGCCGCCAGTTTATATTCAGCCTTGATGCGGCCTTTATTGACCCGCACCTCGCCTTTGCGCACGATGCGATAAATCATGCTCTTCGGCACGCCTTTCAGGCGGGCAAGCAAAAAATTGTCGATTCTCTGACCGGCTTCATCGTCAGAAATCGTCACTAATTGTACTGCGGGAATGTTCGTTTTCATGGGGCGGGATTCTAAATAGAGCGCGTCAATAGCGCCACCTCTTTTTATGTGCTTAACTGTCTCTCAGACTGTGAAAGAAACGCCAGCGAACAATAAGGCAGCAAGCCAGGTTGATCGTTTGCGGTTTCCGCCACAGTTAGCGCAAAGTCACCTTGCTATAAAGGTACTTGCAATGGAATAATGCTGTAACTTTCCGTGCCGATCCCCTTGAAACGAGGAGAATTGCGGAATTATACAGTTTGTCTGGTTGCACAAAAACGCAGCAATGGCGTAAGACGTAATGTGAAATCAAACAATTAGCGGGCTGCGGGTTGCAGCTTGGCCGGCAAATGGAATCAGATCTGTCAACATACATCAGAGGCTATTCCCTGAGTCAAAAGCGCTGTGTTTCACAAAGAAATACAGGCTTACCGAGATAATGCGCCCCTATGCAGGCGACAACCGTGAGGTTGACGGCTTTGCGAGAAGACACGGGGTTTTCGGTTTTAACCTGGCCATGAGGTTATTTTGCCCGCAGCTTTGTCGATAATGTAAAAAAAACGAGTAAGTTAAGATGAAAAGAATGTTGATTAACGCAACTCAGCAGGAAGAGTTGCGTGTTGCCCTTGTAGATGGACAGCGGCTGTACGATCTGGATATTGAAAGCCCTGGCCATGAGCAGAAAAAAGCGAATATTTACAAAGGCAAAATCACTCGAATTGAACCTAGTCTCGAAGCCGCGTTCGTTGATTACGGCGCTGAACGACATGGTTTCCTTCCGCTAAAAGAAATCGCTCGCGAATACTTCCCAAGCAATTACTCTTCCCATGGTCGCCCAAACATCAAAGATGTGCTGCGTGAAGGCCAGGAAGTCATCGTTCAGGTTGATAAAGAAGAACGGGGTAATAAAGGCGCCGCCTTGACCACCTTCATCAGCCTGGCCGGTAGCTATCTGGTTCTGATGCCGAACAATCCGCGTGCCGGTGGTATTTCCCGCCGCATCGAAGGTGACGACCGTACCGAACTGAAAGAAGCGCTCTCCTCGCTGCAATTGCCAGACGGCATGGGTCTGATTGTCCGCACCGCTGGCGTTGGCAAATCTGCCGACGCTCTGCAATGGGACCTGTCATTCCGCCTCAAGCACTGGGAAGCGATTAAAAAAGCCGCCGAAGGCCGCCCTGCTCCGTTCCTGATCCACCAGGAAAGCAACGTTATCGTGCGAGCATTCCGCGATTACCTGCGTCCGGACATCGGCGAAATCCTGATCGACAACCCGAAGGTACTCGATCTGGCCAAAGAGCACATCGCTGCCCTGGGCCGCCCGGACTTCAGCAGCAAGATTAAATTGTACAGTGGCGAAATCCCGCTGTTCAGCCATTACCAAATCGAATCACAGATCGAGTCCGCGTTCCAACGTGAAGTGCGTCTACCTTCCGGTGGTTCCATCGTGATCGACACCACCGAAGCCTTGACAGCTATCGATATCAACTCCGCGCGTGCAACCCGCGGTGGCGACATCGAAGAGACCGCATTCAATACCAACCTGGAAGCCGCAGATGAAATTGCTCGCCAATTGCGCCTGCGCGACCTGGGTGGCCTGATCGTTATCGACTTTATCGATATGACCCCAGTTCGTCACCAGCGTGAAGTGGAAAACCGTCTGCGCGATGCCGTCCGCCAGGATCGTGCCCGCATTCAGATTGGCCGTATCTCTCGCTTCGGCCTGCTGGAAATGTCCCGTCAGCGCCTCAGCCCGTCACTGGGTGAGTCCAGCCACCACGTGTGCCCGCGCTGTACCGGTACCGGCACCATCCGTGATAACGAATCGCTGGCGCTGTCTATTCTGCGCCTGATCGAAGAAGAAGCGCTGAAAGAGAACACCAAAGAAGTTCACGCCATCGTACCGGTTCAGGTTGCTTCCTACCTGCTGAACGAAAAACGTGATTCTGTCAGCGCGATCGAGAAGCGCCAGGGTGGCGTGAAAGCGGTCATCGTGCCAAACGATCAGATGCAGACTCCGCATTACTCCGTGCTGCGCGTACGCAAGGGTGAAGAAACACCAACCCTGAGCTACCTGCTGCCGAAGCTGCATGAAGAAGAAATGGCCCAGCCGCAGGATGATGCGCCAGTCGAGCGCAAACGCGAGCAACCGGCTCTGGCTTCCTTCTCTCTGTCACAGGATGCTCCTCCGCAGGAAGAAGAGCCTGTGGTTAGCAAGCCTGCCGTTGCCGCCAAACCGGCAGTTGCATCAGCCCCTGCTGCTGAAGCCAAACCTGGCCTGTTGAGCCGTCTGTTTGGTGGCTTGAAGTCACTGTTCGCCGGTGAAGAAACGCCAGTGGTTGAAGCTAAGCCGGTTGTAGCTGAGAAAACAGAAGACAGCGACAACCGCCGTCAGGATCGTCGTGGCCAACGCCGCCAGGGTTCTGGCCGTAAAGGTGAACGTGGCGAGCGTAAAGAACGTGGCGAAGGGCGTGACAACCGTGAACGTGGTGATCGTGAGCCACGCGAAAATCGCGAGCCGCGTGAACCACGTGAAAACCGTGACGACCAGCGCCGCAACAACCGCCGTAACGCACAGCAACAAACCGCACCAGCGGCTGCCAATACCGAAGTGCAGACTGAAGAAGCAGCCAAGGTACAGCGCGAAGATCAGCAACAGCGCCGTGAACAGCGTGCCGAGCGTCAACGCCGTCGTCAGGAAGAAAAGCGCCAGGCTCCGCAAGACGTCAAAGTGCCAGAAACTGCGGAAGTCGTTGTTGCCAGCCATAGCAATGACGAAGATGAAGACCGTCATCAGCAGCCAACGCAGCGTCGTCAACGCCGTCCACTCACGCAGAAAGTTCGCGTCCTGTCGGCGGAAGAAGAACTGCATCGCGCCGCTGAAGAGCTGTTAGCGCCTAAAGCGCCAGTTGCCAAGGTAGATGAAAGCCAGGCTCCGGTAGTGGCTGAGAACGTTAAACTGTTGCCACAGACCATTGCGGCCCAGTCTGAAGATGACGCGCAAGCTGACAACCGTGGAAACGGTGAAAACGGCATGCCACGTCGTTCTCGTCGTTCTCCACGCCATCTGCGCGTCAGTGGTCAGCGTCGTCGTCGCTATCGTGACGAGCGTTATCCGAACCAGTCGCCAATGCCGTTGGCCGGGGCGTTTGCCTCACCAGAGATGGCTTCAGGCAAGGTTTGGGTCAGCTATCCTGTGGCACAAGCCGCCGTCTACGTTGAACACGAAGAAGCTCAAGCGCCAGTGGCGTTAGAAACCGTAGCCGTTGCTGCTGCACCGGTGGCTGTTGAAGCCGCTCCTGTTCAGCCTGTAGTCAACGAAGCGCCAAGCGTCGTTGAAACCGCTCCGGCAGTGGCTGAATCGGTGGCAGCACCGGTAGTTGAAGCCCCGGTAGAAACTGCACCGGTTGAAACCGTAACCGACGTTGTCGTCGCTGCCGAGCCAGCCGCTGTTGTGGTAGATGAAACCGTTGTCAGTGAAACAACTGAGGATGAGACGGTTGCAGATGCCGCAGTACGAGCTGAACCCGTTATCGCTGAGCCCGCAGTGCAAGAGCCTGTAGTTGAAGAAACTGTAGTGGAAGCCGTTGTGGCCGCCCCTGCAGAGGCTACTGTAACCGCAGAGCCGGAAGTCGTGTCAGCACAGCCAGAGGCTGCTCCAGCTCCAGTGCAAGAGGCCCCAGTGGTTGCACAACCACAACCGGCACTCTACAAGCATATCGCTACCGCCCCGATGACCAAAGCGCCTGCGCCGGATTATCAGCCGGAAGCCGCGAAGACCAGCGAGTGGCAGCGTCCTTCCTTCAACTTTGATGGAAAAGGCTCTGCTGGCGGCCATGCAGCGGCGAATCAGGCCACTGCTCCAGCGACCAAACCGCAGCCGGTTAACGACTAAGTTAATCCCTGCCATAAAAAAACCCGCCTAGATGGCGGGTTTTTTCTTACTACTGAACACTCATGCCCTTCTTTTCAGTTTGTTAACGCCCAATGCCCAAGTTGCTCTGTTCGCCTAAGCCAACTGATTTCAACTTGTCATTAACTAACAGATGCATCCAAACCGTTTTCCGCTTATCCTTTCACCCCGGCGTGAATAACCCCCGTTTATTCGCTTTTATTAAGATTTTTTGACCGCCGGAGCTCTGCACCATGACCGCACAACCCCAAGCCCTGAAAATCCGCCGCCCTGACGACTGGCATATCCATTTGCGTGACGACGACATGCTGAAAACGGTTCTGCCCTATACCAGTCAGGTGTTTGGCCGGGCGATTGTGATGCCGAACCTGGCCCCACCGATCACCACCGTTGCCGCGGCACGTAGCTATCGTGAACGTATTCTGGCTGCGCTCCCCGCAGAACATAACTTCACGCCGTTGATGACCTGCTACTTGACGGATTCCCTCGCTGCGGCGGAGCTGGTCAACGGGTTTGAGCAAGGGGTGTTCACCGCTGCCAAGCTCTATCCAGCCAATGCCACCACCAATTCCAGCCACGGCGTGAGCGATGTGACCGGGATTTATCCCCTGCTTGAGCAGATGCAGAAGATGGGTATGCCGCTGCTGATCCATGGTGAAGTCACCGATGCCAGCGTGGATATCTTCGATCGCGAGGCTCGCTTTATCGAACAGGTGATGGAGCCGGTACGCCGCCAGTTCCCGGAATTAAAAATCGTATTCGAGCATATCACTACCCGGGAAGCCGCTCAGTACGTGCAGGAAGGCAATCGTTTCCTTGGTGCCACCATTACGCCACAGCACCTGATGTTTAACCGCAACCACATGCTGGTAGGCGGGATCCGGCCACACCTGTTCTGCCTGCCAATCCTCAAGCGTAACATCCATCAGGAAGCGTTACGCAGCGCCGTTGCCAGCGGTTGTGACCGCTTCTTCCTCGGCACCGACTCGGCACCTCATGCCAAACACCGTAAAGAGACCAGCTGTGGCTGCGCAGGGGTATTTAACGCCCCGAACGCAATGCCCGCCTATGCCACCGTATTTGAACAATTAGGCGCGCTGGAGCACCTGGAAGCCTTCAGCTCGCTGAATGGCCCCCGCTTCTACGGCTTGCCGGTTAACCAGGACTTTATCACGCTGCAACGCCTGCCGGTGGCCCAGCCAGAGGAGATCACTTTGGGTAATGAAGCCGTGGTGCCCTTCCTGGCCGGTGAGACCATCAACTGGTCAGTGACAGACTGCTAAATATTTTATTTCTGCTCTTGCCTCCGGCGCCAGTTGACTGTATAAATATCCAGTAGACAGTTCCGGGGGCAATTATGCGTGTTGAAGTCACTATAGATAAAACCAAACCACTGCCGCCGGGGGCTATCGAAGCCCTGACCGGCGAATTCAGTAAACGGGTCAATCGCCAGTTTCCTGACACTACCGTCCAGATCCGTTATGCCGGTGCCAATGGCCTTTCCGTCATGGGCGGTGCCAAAACAGATAAAGACCTGATCGAGGAGATACTCCAGGAAACCTGGGAAAGTGCCGACGATTGGTTCAGTGCAGAATAATTCTGCAATGTCGTTGTTGCCGGGGGTCGCTCTCCGGCTTTTTTGTTTCTGCCGTATCGTCGTTTTGCCTGGAAGAAACAGCACTTGTGGTCTGTAATGATTAGACAACTTATGGTGCAACAAAGGTATAAACAATGGTTCCTGATAAAGACAAGCCCGAAGAAGCGATGACCTTTGGCGAGTTGCTGGCCCTGATCGCCGATCAAAAACGGCGGCTGAGCGTACTCGAGGTCGCTTTCTCTTATTTGTCTTTTGGCTTGAATGACAAAGCCAACCAGTTGCTGATCCACAGCCTGAAACTGGAAGCACAAAATCAGAACCGCGATCCTGAAATGCAAAAGCATTTCGCCCATTTGGCAGCCGAATTGGAAAGTCATGCGCACGTGAAACTTCCTCCTGCCGCCGAAGAGTAATATTGTTAGATGACTTAAGCACGGGCGCAGCATGCAGCTGCCCCAACCCTTTACCTAAAACCCCCAGCTATCCACTCCGCTAGCCGATTAATTACGCAAAAAATATTTATTTGCAATAAACCGCAGGAAAACACCCCACGCCAGATACTGAATGCGTATACTGTAAAAGCTCACCATGAAGGTGAGAAACATTGATCCTCGTTAGTAACTCCAGCTAGTCACTACTTGATAAGGGGTCTTTATGGACAGAAATGATGAAGTAATACAGACACATCCGCTTGTTGGCTGGGATATCAGTACCGTCGATGTTTATGATGCCATGATGATTCGCCTTCATTACCTGTCTTCACTAGACCAAACAGCCGAAGAAGCGCAAGTGGATCGGACTCTTTGGCTAACCACAGACGTTGCCCGCCAATTAATCAATATTTTAGAGGCTGGCATCGCCAAGATAGAATCTACGGATTATTTAGACCTTGATCGCAGAAAACATTAACCCATTCACCCTCAACCGCTAAGGCGTCGGCAATTAACCGGCGCCTTTTCTTTTGTATCGACCCGCATCGGTTCATGGTGCATTACCGCCGCCAAACTCTTATCATATCTGCCATCAGCGACACATCAAAGAAAGGACATGGCACGTGGAATATGACTTGATCATCGTGGGTAGTGGCTCGGTTGGGGCTGCTGCAGGCTATTATGCGACAGCCGCAGGCCTTAAGGTCTTAATGATCGACAGCGCTTTCCCCCCGCATCGTCAGGGCAGCCACCACGGCGATACCCGTATCATCCGCCATGCTTACGGCGAGGGCGAAAAATATGTGCCTTTTCTGCTGCGTGCCCAGGCACTGTGGAATGGATTAGAGCAGAAAAGCGGCGACAAGCTGTTTCATCCCTGTGGCGTGCTCACCCTGGGGCCACAAGACAGTGAATTTGTCACCACGGCACAGCGCAGTGCCAAAAACTTTAACCTCAATACCGAGTTACTGAGCGCCGAACAGATCCAACAACGCTGGCAAGAGTTCACCGCGCCAGCGGGTTATGTCGGCCTGTTCGAACCAGATGCAGGGATACTGCGCTCGGAACTGATTGTTGCCAGCTACGTCAGATTGGCCAGAGAAGCGGGCTGCGCCCAACTGTTTAATTGTCCGGTAACCGCCATCGAGCCAATCGATCAGGGGGTTGAGGTCGTGACTTCAGAGGGGCGCTACCAAGGGCGTAAAGCCGTGGTCTGCGCGGGAACCTGGGTCAAAAATCTGTTACCACAGCTTCCTGTTTCACCGGTGCGTAAGGTGTTTTCGTGGTATCAGGCAGATGGTCGTTACAGCGAAAACAACCGCTTTCCGGCTTTCACCGTTGAAGCGCAAGACGGCTGCCACTACTACGGTTTCCCCTCTGAGAATGACGGCTTAAAGGTCGGTAAACATGATGGTGGACAACCGATGGAGACAGCGGATCAGCGCAAGCCGTTCGGCTCCCTGGCCAGCGACGGTACCGAAGTATTCGGCTTTCTGCGCCACTTCCTGCCAGGGCTTGGCGTCTGTCTGCACGGTGAAGCCTGTAGCTATGATATGAGCCCGGATGAAGACTTTATTATCGACACCCTGCCTGGCTGCCAACGCCTGATGGTGATCACCGGCCTGAGTGGCCACGGATTTAAGTTTGCCAGCGTACTGGGTGAGATAGCCGCGCTGTTTGCGCAAGATAAGCCTTCATCCCTGGATATCACTCCCTTCAGCCTGCGGCGTTTCTGACCGTTCAATCCCCTGTTGGCCCCGCTCTGGCCAGCGGCAGGGGAAAACCCCAGCGATATGAATACACCAACCTACTGATATTAATGAAAAATAAGCTATGGACGGAAATATCTTCCTATAGCCACTGGATTTCCGAATTGATCCCACAACCGGGTAAGGCCTATTTTACATAATTAGGCTCTAGCCGTTTTGTATCTTCAACAAGGACGTCACTATGAAACTACTCGTTGTGGACGAATGCTGTTTCACTCGTATTGGGATCGCCAACCACTTTACTGACAACGTGTTTGCGTCAGTAAACTGCTGCCCAGACATCGACACCGCGCTTCCTCTACTGGCCAGTTTCAAACCCAGCCATATTTTGGTGAATCTGTCCAACTACTGCCGCTGCACAACAGACAATCAACTGCTTTCAGCGTTTATCACGGCGGCCTGGCGTGCAACGGTATATATTTATCTGGATGCTCCTTATCCCTACAGTGAAAGCCCGCTGCGTATTGCCAGCAATACTTTTTTATTCAACAAAACCGTGCTACCCATTGCGCTAAAAACGCTAAGTAAAAACCCAAGTGAGCTAATGAAGGATGAAGAGGCTCATTCGCTTTTCAGCCCGCAAGAATTGACGGTAATGCGCTATTGGATGTCCGAAATGCCGAATTATCGCATCGCCAAAAAATTACAGATCAGCGCCCATACGGTGTACGTGCATAAACGCCATATCACCGAGAAAATCAACGTGCGTAACCGGCTTGAATTTTATTCACTGTATAACATACTGCGTTATTTCTATCCGCCAGAACCCACCACCTTTAAGCCGGTGGGTTCGGCTTCGTTAGAGCTGCGGGCCGCCGTTTAAGCCTTATTTCGGCGTGATTTCGTTTATCTGGCGCCCATCGCCGAGGAGCATGGCCACCTTGCGTCCTCCGTCCATAGTTTCCAACGTGATGCGCGCGATAATGGTCAAGGGGACCGAAAGCAACATCCCCACGGGCCCCATCAGCCAGCCCCAGAAGATCAGGGAAAGAAACACCACCAACGTAGAAAGCCCCAGCCCACGGCCCATGATCCGCGGTTCCAGCATATTACCGATGATCAGGTTGATCAGGATATAACCCGCAGCCACCACGGCCGCATCGGCAAAGCCGTTAAACAGCAAAGCCTGGATCAGCGGCGGAATAGCGGCAATGATCGAACCAATATTGGGCACATAGTTGAACATGAACGCCATCATGCCCCAGATAAAGGCAAAACGAACGCCAACCCAGCTCAAAAAGCCCCAGACGATCAGACCTGTGGCCAGGCTGATGGCAGTCTTGATCACCAGATAGTGCGTGACCCCTTGCAAGGCCCTGCGGATAGTGGCCATCCCTTCGGTGGGATTATCCAGCGCCTGCTGCAGCTTAAAGGGCAAGACCTTTACCTCAAACAGCATAAAGACCACCGTCATCAATAACAGGAAGATGCTGGTCATCGCGCCGGAAAGTTGCCCTAGCAGGCGGGTCACCAGGTTCATGGTGGCGCCAGGATCGACATATTTGACCACCGCATCTGCCGAGAAGGTAATATCCAGATTGAAGCGTTGCGCCTGGTATTGCAGTTCACTCAACTTCTCCAGCATCATGCCCCGATATTGCGGCAAGGAGCGAGCAAACTCATTTAATGAAGCACCCAGCATACCGATCAAGGTCAGCAACAGCAGGACAATGGCAATCACCAACAGCGTCACCCCCAGCGCTCTGGGCACCCGAAAGCGTTCCAGTAGCAGCACCAGCGGGTTTAACACGATGGCCAAGAACACCGCCAGCAGGAATGGCACCACAATATCTGCCGCCGCCTTTATGCCAGCCAGGATCACCACCAGCATGGCCAGCATCATGATCAAACGTAGCTTGCGGTCATTAAACTCGGGTATGCCCATGAAAGTTCCTTGTGTGATACAGGCCCGCCAGGCCATTGATAAATACATGTTAGCAAATTATTCCTTGCTGTCGCAGGCATATCATCCTCAAGTTGCTGAAGGAATTAAATTAATCTTGGTCGACAGAGTGAACAAATAATCGTCGCTAGTCGTTATTCAATTATTTGCCAAGGTTTTTGGTGGTATTTACGAAAAATGACAAAAGCTGACAATGAAGAATAAAGTCGATAGATTTCAATTGGCCAGCATTTCCCCAACATCGCCAAAAAAACACCCTCTCCAACGATTCCTTTGACCAACTTGCCACAACTCAAACAAATCTACTGATTAATATTTTTATGATGTTACTTAGTTAAATTTATTATTGATTTATGTTTCTTAAAGTTTAAGTATTGCTGTCGGTAAATGAGTTTTGTAAGGAAAACTGATGCTCTGGAAAAATACCGCCGACCGCTTTGGTCACGTTTCTGTACTGATCCACTGGCTGGTGGCGCTGACCGTTTACGGCATGTTCGCCCTCGGATTATGGATGGTGACACTGGGCTACTACGACGTTTGGTATCACCAGGCGCCGGAGATCCACAAAAGTATTGGCACGCTGCTATTTATCGTCATGGTGGTACGAGTGGTTTGGCGTTTTATCTCGCCGCCGCCCAAGCCCCTGGCAAGTTATAGCCGTCTTACGCATATCAGTGCCGTGCTCGCCCATATCGCACTTTATACCGTGCTGTTCGCCATCCTGATCAGCGGCTACCTGATCTCGACCGCCGATGGTCAGGCAATCAGCGTATTTGGCTGGTTTGACGTACCGGCCAGCGTGACCGGTTTGCCACAGCAGGCCGACACCGCCGGGACTATCCACCTTTATCTGGCTTGGGCCGTCGTCGTGCTTTCAGTACTGCACGCCCTGGCCGCGCTTAAACATCACTTTATTGATGGTGATGTGACTTTGAAACGGATGCTGGGACGCAGCACCGATTAACCCTTTGGATTTATGGAGATATTGCTATGTTGAAGAAAACCGTATTAGGCTTGGCCGCGGGTGCCCTGCTGTTAAACGCCGGTTCCGCTCTGGCTGCCAACTATAAAATCGACAAACAAGGCCAGCACGCCTTTATCGAATTCCGCATCCAGCACCTGGGCTACAGCTGGATTTATGGCTCTTTCAAAGATTTTGACGGTGGCTTCACCTTCGATGAAAAAGACCCTGCTAACGATAAAGTCAACGTAACCATCAACACAGCCAGCGTAGACACCAACCACGCCGAGCGTGACAAACACCTGCGCAGCGCCGATTTCTTGAACGTCGAAAAGAACAAGCAGGCTACCTTTACCTCTACCGAAGTGAAAAAAGACGGTGAAGGTTATGCCGTAGTCGGCAACCTGACGTTGAACGGCGTGACCAAGCCGGTCACGCTGGCAGCCAAACTGGTCGGCGAAGGTAAAGATCCTTGGGGCGGTTACCGCGCCGGTTTCGAAGCCAACGGTAAAATCAAGCTGAAAGACTTTGGCATCACCACCGACCTCGGCCCGGCTTCCCAGGAAGTTGAGCTGATCATCTCGGTCGAAGGCGTTCGCGAGAAGTAATACATTCTTTATACAACAAGGGCGCTGAATTTCAGCGCCCTTGTTTCTATTTCTATCCTACGCGCAACACCCTACTCTTTCGGTTCTGGGATATGCATGGTGGTTTGCAACAGCCCTTTGGACTTATTGAAGATTTTTACGCCATTCTCGCGGCCAGCCCGGCGGGCTCGCTGTTCTTCACGCGGTAATTTCAGCTCTTCACGGCAGGTCTCGCTGCAGCAGCCAGCAAACTTCTCGGCACAGCTTGGGCACTGGATAAACAGCAGATGGCAGCCGTCGTTCAGGCAGTTGGTGTGAGTATCACATGGCGCACCGCACTGATGGCAGTTGGCGATCACGTCCTCTGAGATACGTTCCCCCATGCGCTCGTCAAACACAAAGTTCTTGCCGATGAACTTCAGTGGCAACCCCTTCGCCTTCGCCTGGCGGGCATACTCGATAATACCGCCTTCCACGTGATAGACGTTTTTGAAGCCATTATGCAGCATATAGGCGCTGGCTTTCTCACAACGGATCCCACCGGTACAGTACATGACAATATTTTTGTCTTTCTGCTCCTGTAGCATCTCCACCGCCATCGGTAGCTGATCGCGGAACGTGTCGGAAGGCACTTCGATCGCCTTCTCAAAGTGCCCGACCTCGTACTCATAGTGGTTGCGCATATCGACGAACACCGTATTCGGATCGTCGATCATCTGGTTAACGCGATCGGCCTGCAGATACTCACCCACATTGGCAGGGTTGAAGGTCTCATCTTCAATCCCATCGGCCACAATACGTTCACGCACTTTCAGACGCAGTACCCAGAAGGATTTGCCATCGTCTTCCAGCGCAATATTCAGGCGCACCTGGTCCAGAGCCGGGTGCGAAGCAAACAACACGGTTTTGAACGCGTCAAAGTGACTCTGCGGCACGCTGATCTGCGCATTGATGCCCTCTTTGGCCACGTAGATACGGCCAAACACCTTCAGCTTATCGAACTGAATATACAGGCTATCGCGAAATGCTTTGGGGTCGTCAATGGTGAAATATTTATAAAAAGAAACTGTGGTGCGTGGCTCGGTTTCGGCCAGCATACGCGCCTTCAGTTCCTCATTAGAAATTCGGTTATGTAACACTGGCATGGTGTACTTTCCTGTCTTTCGGGAGGTGACTGATTGAGTGCCCACGGGCCGTTAGCCCGCGCGCGGCGCACATCATACCCGAAAATAGGCTGCAACACAGCATTAACCCGGCGGCAATGATTTCCGCACAAAGCTTGACGTTATTGGCAAATACCGATAAGCCTAGTGCAAGTTGTAGCAACGAATTTTGACGGACCATGAGGAAATTATGAGCCAGCTGTTTACTCCGATCACCCTGGGGCTACTGCGGTTGCCTAACCGTATCATTATCGCCCCCATGTGCCAGTACTCTGCCGACAACGGTAAAGCCACCGAATGGCATACGATGCACCTTGGCCATCTGTCCCTTTCCGGGGCGGGTTTGCTGATTGTGGAAGCCACTGCGGTATCACCAGAAGGACGTATTTCTCCGGGGGATCTGGGCCTGTGGGACGACGCTACCGAACAGGCACTTGCCGACGTGGTACAGGCGGTGAAAAAACACGCCACCATGCCTTTGGGGATCCAACTGGGACACGCTGGCCGCAAAGCTTCCTGCGCTCTTCCCTGGCAAGGTGGAGCCCAGTTGGCCAGGAATGAGGGCGGTTGGCAAACGCTCTCTGCCTCTGCCCAGCCCTTTAACCCTCTGGATGAGGCTCCACAGGCCATGAGCTTGGAGCAAATTGAGAAGTTGAAGGCGCAATTTGTTGCAGCGGCACGGCGTGCCGACCGTCTCGGCTTCGATCTGATCGAACTGCACGGGGCACATGGTTACCTGTTGCACCAGTTCCTTTCGCCACTGGCCAATCAGCGCACCGATCAATACGGCGGATGTCTGCAAAATCGGATGCGATTGTTGCTGGAAATTTTCAGCGAGGTGCGGGCGGTGTTCCCCGCCAACAAAGCGCTTGGCGTGCGGATCTCCGCCAGTGACTGGGTTGAAGGCGGCTGGAACGAACAGCAGTCCGTTGAGCTGACCAGCGCTTTAAAGGAATTGGGCTGCGATTACATTCATATTTCCAGCGGCGGCCTGTCGCCGCAGCAAAAAATCCCGGTGGGGCCGAACTACCAGGTCCCCTTTGCCGAAACCATCAAACATAAAGTAGGGATACCAACCATCGCCGTGGGGTTGATCACCGAACCGGAGCAGGCAGAAGCGATCGTCGCCACCGGTCAGGCCGATATGGTCGCGCTAGCGCGCGGTATTCTCTATAACCCACGCTGGCCGTGGCACGCAGCCGCCAAACTGGGGGCCCAAGTGCAGGCTCCGCCGCAGTATTGGCGCTCAGAACCACACCGGGTGAAAGGATTGTTCAAAGACCATTAAAACGGCCTCAAGCGGGTGTCTAGCGCCCGCTTGACCATTCCGTTGCCCCAGAAATAACCGCCCCAGCCAGCAGTCCGCCCCCCGCTACGGCTAGCAAAGGGTTGTACTGCATATAGGCACCAAGACAGCCAAGTAACCCACCGATCACCAATAGCCCAGCGCTTAACCATGATGTCAACATAGTTACCTCCTGAATCAATAAACGGATAAAACACTGCCTGACTTATAGGCCGATTCTTACTTCATTTGACCAAAAAACCAACAACCGCACCTGATTTAGGCCTAAAAAGGGTGTTTTAATGCGGTGAGTTTTCCTGTTACATAAGAAAAATGTCACAATACGCTACTATAAACGGCAGAAAACCATTGCATAGACCGAGTCGTTCAAGCAACCCGTGGCCAGCAAAAAATTCTGATGGCGACCCACAACAAGACTTATGGCAACTCGACGCGCCTATGCATTTTATCTGTTATTACTGTTAAATGACTGCTTCTAAGCTGAGAACCTATGACGCAAGTTCCTTCTTTCAATCGATCTTTACTGCATCCACGCTACTGGCTTACCTGGTTTGGCATCGCCTTACTCTACCTGCTGGTCCTGCTGCCCTACCCAATCATTTATCGTTTGGGGACCGGATTAGGTCGCTTTTCAATGCGTTTCCTCAAACGCCGGCGAGCGATAACTGAGCGTAATCTGGAGCTGTGCTTTCCGGATATGCCGAGAGCCGAACGTGATGCGTTGATCGCCAAGAACTTCGAATCCGTGGGGATGGGGCTGTTTGAAACCGGCATGGCCTGGTTTTGGCCCAACTGGCGTATCGAGCGCTGGTTCAGCGTCAGCGGCCTGGAACACATTCAAAAGGCACGGGACAATCATCAAGGGGTGCTGCTGATCGGCCTGCACTTCCTGACGCTGGAGTTGGGTGCTCGTATCTTTGGCATCCACAATCCGGGGATCGGCGTCTACCGTCCACACGACAACAAGCTGATGGACTGGCTACAGACCTGGGGCCGTATGCGCTCCAACAAATCCATGCTGGATCGTAAAGACGTCAAAGGGATGATCCGCGCCCTGAAACAGGGTGAGATCATCTGGTACGCACCGGATCATGACTACGGCCCGCGCAGCAGCGTGTTTGCCCCGCTGTTTGCAGTGGAAAAAGCAGCGACCACCACCGGCAGCTATGTGTTGATACGCATGGGGAAACCGGCGATCATTCCCTTTACGCCACGCCGCCTGCCAGAAGGTAAAGGGTACGAACTCATCATGCAGCCAGCAGTGGAAAATTTCCCGCTGGATAACGAAGTCGAGGCTGCAGCCTTTATGAACAAGGTGGTAGAAAAAGAGATCCTGATGGCGCCGGATCAATATATGTGGCTACACCGCCGCTTCAAGACCCGCCCAGAAGGTGAGCCTTCTCTCTATTAATCGCTACGGGCCGAGATGGCCCGCATGATATTGTCGCTTTCCCAGCAACAGGAGCTTCTATGTATATCGTCAGCCTGACCTACCACCGCCCGATTGAAGAAGTAGAAGGCCATCTTGAAGGGCATATCGCCTGGTTGAAGCACCATTTTCAAGCTGGCAGCTTTATTGCCTCTGGCCGTAAGAACCCACGTACTGGCGGCGTGATCCTGGTAAAAGACATGGAGCGCTCCAAGCTGGATGCCATCCTGGCAGAAGATCCCTTCGTCGCCGTGGCCAATTATGAGGTGACAAACGTCGCTCTCACCACCACCAACGCCGGATTCGAAGCCTTGGCCGGTGTCTGAAACCCTCGTTCCCGCGTTGTCCTGCGCGGGAATAATTGTCATTCCCTGTTTTAAAACTTTATTTCTTTTTCACGCAAAATCACACAGTTGCTCAATTGATAACCTGCGTTATTAGGCGCATACTTACCAGGCTAACTTTTTTTGCCTTGCGTAATCGCCAGGCATATCTTCCCCCGCACGGAAACTTATGGCCCCGGCAGCAGAACCTATCAATTGGCAACGTAACCTGTTCATCACCTGGCTGGGCTGCTTTCTGACCGGTGCGGCCTTTAGCCTGATCATGCCGTTCCTGCCGCTTTACGTTGAAGCTCTTGGTGTTACCGGCCATCAGTCGCTGAATATGTGGTCCGGATTGGTATTCAGTATCACTTTCCTGTTCTCCGCTATTGCCTCACCGTTCTGGGGCAGTCTCGCCGATCGCCGTGGGCGTAAGCTGATGTTGCTGCGTTCTGCGCTGGGAATGGGCATTGTAATGGTGCTGATGGGCATGGCGCAGAACATCTGGCAGTTTCTGGCACTGCGCGCGGTGCTGGGGCTGCTCGGCGGCTTTATTCCCAACGCCAATGCGCTGATTGCTACCCAGGTGCCGCGCCATCGCAGCGGCTGGGCGCTGGGCACTCTATCGACCGGCGGCGTCAGTGGCGCCCTGATTGGCCCATTGATTGGCGGTTTGCTGGCTGACCAATATGGCCTGCGCCCCGTGTTCTTCATCACCGCCACGGTGCTGTTTATCTGTTTCCTGCTGACGCTGTTCTGCGTACGAGAACAGTTCACTCCGGTACAGAAAAAAGACATGCTGCATGCGCGCCAGGTGTTTGCCTCGCTCAAAAGCCCCAAGCTGATCCTCAGCCTGTTTGTTACCACCATGATTATCCAGATCGCCACTGGCTCGATTGCCCCAATCCTCACGCTTTACGTGCGCGAACTGGCGGGCAACATCAGTAATCTGGCATTTGTCAGCGGTTTGATCGCTTCGGTACCCGGCGTTGCCGCCTTGATGAGTGCGCCACGGCTGGGCAAACTGGGCGACAGGATCGGCCCAGAGCGGATCCTGGTGTTTATGCTGGTGATTTCCGTGCTGTTGCTGATCCCGATGGCCTTTGTCCAGACACCGTGGCAACTCGGCGTATTACGCTTCCTGCTCGGCGCTGCCGATGGCGCACTGTTGCCTGCTGTGCAAACCTTACTCATCTACAACTGTACCAATCAGGTTGCCGGGCGAATATTCAGCTATAACCAATCTTTCCGAGATATCGGCAACGTTAGCGGCCCACTGCTCGGCGCTGCCGTTTCTGCCAGCTATGGATTCCGCGCGGTATTCTGCATGACAGCGCTGGTGGTGCTATTTAACGCGTTCTATTCCTGGTGGTGTCTGCAGCGGCGGCCAGCCAGAACGCGTGAAGACACGTTGTAAGAAGAGTAATAGCGCTATTTATCGCCAGTTGTTCTGATAAATATTACCCAAGCCCCGTTTCCCTTACTTTTACTATTGTTACCATCCCGCTTCATCCCGCCCCCAATCTCGAAGAATAATATTATTAACACCTTGTTTTTAGACAAAAAAATCACAAACAGAGCAATAAACCACCTGTCAATGAAAATAACGCCACAACCAACATAAAAACCAATAAAGTAGATGTTTGTCGACTTTTCGTCTAAAAAATGGGATACAGGTACTAGACAAAGCCACCATTCAGTTATCAAATGGTTAAATAATATCACGCCAGAAGTAACATTCTGACCAAGTGAATAAAATAGCCTGCAGGGTTTTCAAGCTTAATAGGCACTGCGGCTGAGGTTTTGTCAGGTAATCCGCATCAGCGGGATTACCTCACTTACAGACACAGACATACCACAGTATCTGCTGCCAGCGCGCAGCACATTATATTGGGAAGACTTTATGCAATCCTCTGTTAATCAGAAAGAAAGCCGGACGTTCCTCGGCCATCCATATCCTCTCGGCTCGCTGTTCTTCACTGAAATGTGGGAGCGCTTCTCGTTTTATGGCATTCGTCCGTTACTGATCCTGTTTATGGCCGCCACGGTTTATGACGGCGGCATGGGTTTGGCGCGCGAAAACGCCTCGGCGATCGTCGGTATCTTTGCTGGCAGTATGTACCTGGCGGCACTGCCGGGTGGCTGGTTAGCCGATAACTGGCTCGGCCAGCAAAAAGCCGTTTGGTACGGTTCGATTCTGATCGCTTTGGGACACCTGTCGATTGCCCTGTCCGCTATTATGGGCAACGACCTGTTCTTCGTCGGCCTGATGTTTATCGTGCTCGGTTCCGGCCTGTTCAAAACCTGTATCTCGGTGATGGTCGGTACCCTGTACAAAAAAGGCGATGCACGCCGTGACGGTGGCTTCTCGCTGTTCTACATGGGTATCAACATGGGCTCCTTTATCGCCCCGCTGATTTCCGGCTGGCTGATCCGCTCACACGGTTGGCACTGGGGCTTTGGCATCGGTGGTATCGGGATGTTGGTGGCCTTGGTGATTTTCCGTGTGTTCGCAGTACCGGCCATGAAGCGCTATGACAGCGAAGTGGGTCTGGACTCAACCTGGAACAGCCCGGTTGCCAAGAAAAATGGCGTGGGTGCCTGGCTGATTGCGCTGGCCGTGGGCGTTGCCGCGATCGTGATTATGATCTCACAAGGTATCATCGTGATTAACCCGGTCGCCGTTGCCAGTATGCTGGTTTACGTCATCGCCGCCTCGGTCACGCTGTACTTTATCTACCTCTTCTTCTTTGCTGGTCTGAGCCGCAAAGAACGTGCGCGTCTGCTGGTCTGTTTTATCCTGCTGATCTCTGCCGCCTTCTTCTGGTCGGCCTTCGAACAGAAACCGACCTCGTTCAACCTGTTTGCTAACGATTACACCAACCGCATGATCGGCGACTTCGAGATCCCGGCGGTATGGTTCCAATCGATTAACGCACTGTTCATTATCCTGTTGGCGCCAATCTTCAGTTGGGCCTGGCCAGCTCTGGCCCGTAACAAAATCCGCCTGAGCAGCATCACCAAATTCGTGATTGGTATTCTGTTTGCCGCCGCAGGCTTTGGCCTGATGATGCTGGCCGCGCAACAAGTGTTGGGCAATGGCGGCGCTGGCGTGTCACCGATGTGGCTGGTGGGCAGTATCCTGATGCTGACGCTGGGTGAGCTTTGCCTGAGCCCGATTGGCCTGGCGACCATGACGCTTCTGGCACCGGATAGAATGCGTGGCCAGATGATGGGCCTGTGGTTCTGTGCCAGCGCGCTGGGCAACCTGGCCGCGGGCTTGATCGGTGGCCACGTGAAAGCGGATCAGTTGGACATGCTGCCAACCCTGTTCGCCCGCTGCTCTATTGCTCTGGTGATCTGTGCCGCCGTGCTTATCCTGCTGATCGTCCCGATCCGCCGCATGCTGGAAAACACCCAGGGCAAAAGCGGTGACAAACCGGTCACGCATGCCTGATAGACACTAAGTAATCAGCCTTTAGCCAGCGCAAAGCGCTGGCTTTTTTATGCCTGCCAGGCACGTGCTTGCAACACCACGCGATAACCATCCAAATCTTCAAACGTTTGTCCATGCACATCCCAATAAGGGTTGTAGGCCTGCACTCGTTCAAAACCACTGGCTAGCATCCGATCGCACCTTCTCTGCCAACATGTTATTTCCGGCACATAAAATACCAACAGGTTGTCCTGTGTCGGTGCGCGTCCAACCAGTACACCACGGTGATGAGTGAATTCCAGATGATAGGCATGGCACGGATGGCCAAGCATAATGCCATCGAACCCCTGGTGATCTGCAAACTCACCCAGTTGTTCAAACCCGAGCCCCTGGCAATACATTTTGGCAATCGCGGCCAAATGATCGGTGGGCCGGGCGATCCGTAATACCGCGTTGGCAAGCTCCATATTTCCTCCCGTTGGCAAACAGCTAGCCTAAGCCGTTTCATGGCAAAACGGCGTACAGGAAATGCGCTTTGCGGTAGCGGCAAGACATGGCATGCTGCAACAGACACGTCATCAGGATCCAGAGGAGAAACAATGCTGTTTAACGTCGATTTTCTCCCAGAGAATCAGTCTATCGTGCCATTTTCAAAGGACTATCAGGATGGTGATAGCGAACCGGATCACAGCCACAACTGCGCTCAACTGATCCATAGCCTTAGCGGTGTGGTACAGGTGAATACACACGTGGGCAGTTGGGTAGCCCCCCCAGGCCGTGGCGTTTGGTTACCGGCCAAAGTGGAACATAATCTGCGTTTTAGCGGTAACGTGGCGATACGCACGCTGTTCGTCGATCCCCTGGCCCGTGCCGATTTACCTGCTCAGTGCCAGGTTGTGCAGATTTCTCCCTTATTGCGTGAACTGATTATCAGCGCGATGGATATTCAGCCCGGCTACCGGCCCGGCGGACGAGAAGAACGTATTATGGAACTGATCCTCGATGAGTTGCGTATGCTGCCGATCCTGCCCCTACACCTTCCCGAGCCACGCGATGGCGTCTTATTGGCCCTGTGCCAGCACATTCAGCAATCTTTGGCGCAGCCTTGGGAGTTGGAGCTGGCGGCGCAGCACATCAACGTCAGTGGCCGTACGCTGTCCCGTCGCTTCCAACGTGAGACTGGCCTACGCTTTAGCGACTGGGTGCGTCGTGCCCGCCTGCTGGCGGCGCTCAACGCCCTGGCCGCCGGAAGATCGGTGCTGGAGGTGGCTTTGGATCTGGGCTATGACAGCCCCAGCGCGTTTAGCGCCATGTTCCGCCGCCTGCTTGGCGTTTCCCCCAGCACCTATTTTGCCCAGGCTCAGCCAGCGATCACGGCAAACAGCGGCCAGCCACGTTGAACAGAGCCTGGAGCGAGGCACTGGCCGAGTCGGCGTCAATCCCTACGCCGTAAATTGCCTCCCCCCTTGCTGGGGTACAACGGATATAGGTTACTGCCCGGCTATGGCTCTGATGCCCCAGGGTGTGTTCATGGTAATCGTCGATAGCCAGCACCAGGCCAAAGCGCTGGCATAACGCATCTACCGCGCTGGACAACAGCCCATTACCGCTGCCTTGCAACTGCATGGGTTCCCCCGCCAGAGCCACCTGCGCCGTGAAGCTGTAAGCCGCCCCACCCTGGCTTTGCGTTTGATAGCTGAGCAGCTGTAAGCGCGGCTGTTCCACCAATCCGTAGCTGTTGCGGAACAGCCGCCAGATTTCCGCCACCGTCATCTCCTTGCCGCTTTCATCCGTGGCCTGTTGCACCACTTTGCTGAAATCGATCTGCAAGCCACGTGGCAAGCGCAATCCATGATTCTGCTCCAGCAACCACGCGGCACCGCTTTTGCCAGACTGGCTGTTAACGCGGATCACCGCCTCATAGCTGCACCCCACGTCCGCCGGATCGAGCGGCAGATAAGGCACTTGCCATAACCCATCTTCACGCTGCTGTTGGGCGGCAAAGCCTTTCTTGATGGCGTCCTGATGCGAACCCGAGAACGCGGTAAACACCAACTCACCGGCATAAGGATGGCGCGGATGTACCGGTAACTGGTTGCACTGCTCCACCACTTCAACCACTTCCTTCAACCGGCTGAAGTCCAACCCTGGCGCGATGCCCTGGGTGTACAAATTGAGCGCTAACGTCACCAGATCGACATTGCCCGTGCGTTCGCCGTTGCCAAACAGGCAGCCTTCCACTCGGTCAGCCCCCGCCAGCATGGCCAACTCGGCGCAAGCAACACCGGTACCGCGATCGTTATGCGGATGCACGCTGATGGTCACCTGCTTCCGCTGGCTGAAGTGGCGACAGAACCATTCGATCTGGTCGGCATAAATGTTCGGGGTACTCACCTCCACGGTGGCCGGCAGGTTGATAATCATGGGCCGCAGACGTTCAGGTTGCCACACGTCCGCCACCGCCTCACAGATTTGCAGGGCAAACTCCAGCTCGGTAAAGCAGAAAGTCTCTGGAGAGTACTCGAAGCACCAGTCGGTTTCCGGATGTCGATCGCACCATTGGCGAATACGGCGTGCGCCATTCACCGCCAGCGCCACGGTAGCGGCCTTGTCCTGCTTGAAAACGATATCGCGAAACATCGGGGCGGTGGCGTTATACAGATGCACGATGGCACGTGGAGCCCCTTGTAACGACTCCATCGTGCGATCGATCAGATCGTCTCGCGACTGCGTCAGCACCTGGATTGAGACGTCATCCGGGATCAGCCGTTGCTCGATCAAGTGACGCACAAAGTCAAAATCGGTTTGCGATGCGGAAGGAAAAGCCACCTCGATTTCCTTAAACCCGCAGGCCAGTAACAGTTGGTAGAACTGTAGCTTGCGAGCGTTATCCATCGGCTCGGCCAACGCCTGATTGCCGTCACGCAGATCGCTGGAACACCAGCGCGGTGCCTGCTGCTGGATACGCCCCGGCCACTGACGATCGGGTAAATCGATGGCCGGGAACGGCCGGTACTTGCTTGCTGGGTTGGCTAACATCCTGATTCTCCTACAGACCAAAGGGTGTAGCCATTATTTCCTGCCCGTAGCCAGGCGTCTCCCGGCTGATGGACAATCATCGTCGCAAAACGGACAACAAAAAATTTGCATCCTGCGACGATGCGACAACAATTAATGCTGATGTTCCCCAAGATGATTGAAAAAGGAGATGAGCATGAGCCTGTATGCCACGCTGGAAGAAGCGATCGAAGCCGCTCGCGAAGAGTTTATCGAAACGGCGGAAGGTGGCGATGATGATGAGCCGCCGGTACCCCAACAGTTTAACCTGCAGAAATACATCATGCTGGATGGCGATACGATGTGGCAGGCCGAGTTTTTCGAAGAGGAAGGTGAGTCTGTCGAATGCATGACGATGCGCAGCGGTGCTGCCGCCCAGGCCATTTTTGACGGTGACTACGACGAAATTGAGATCCGCGCCGAGTGGATCAACGAAAATACGCTGCATGAGTGGGAGGAAGGGGATTTTCAGCTCGATCCTCCGCTGGATACTGAAGAAGGCCAGAGCGCTGCCGACGAATGGGATGAACGTTGAGCCAGTTGGGTGGGCGCCTGGTCGCCCACCCTCGCCTTGACGCCCCTGGCTACGCATTGCATGCTACTACATTCTCCCCCTTGACACAGGCAGGTATCATGCTCATCAGGCAAGCGGTTCCCAGTGATTATCCCGCAATTCTGGCGCTACAGGCGCAAAATACTCCAGAACAACTTAGCCCCCAGCAGCGGCAACAGGGCTTTATCGTCTCGCAGATGAACGAAAAACAGCTGGCAAGTATCAACAGCGGCCTGGGTATTTTGATCGCTACCGAAGAAGAACAGTTGGCTGGTTTTGTCTGCCTGATGCCAACCGACGCCCAACCCCGACCGCCAGTAGTGGATGCCATGCTGCACACGTTGGCCACACAGCGGTTTCAAAACCAGGCATTGGATCAACAACGGGTATTTCTGTACGGCCCGGTATGCCTGAGTGCCGATTGGCGGGGAAAAGGCGTTCTACGCCAGTTGTTTACAGCGGTGAAAGCGCGAACTCAGCAGGATTTCGACGTTGGCGCGCTGTTTGTTAATGAGGATAACCCGCACTCGCTGGCCGCCCATGTCTCTGGCCTGGGAATGACGGCGTTGACCACTTTCGATTGCAATAACCAAAGCTATCAACTGGTGGTCTTCGCAACCAGAGGCTAGAACCTATTCGTAAGGCCCGTGCTGAGCATCAAACGGCAGCATAAAGGTATCCACCACCAGCGAGAGCGGTACATCAATCACCATAACACTGCGCCAGGGAGTATCACGCAAATCCCATTGCACCCCTGGATAATATTGGTGCCCGTGGCCTGCACCAGGCACCGTACGGCTGATAATGCTACCGCAGCCAGATAATGTCGTCGCCATAGCGGCCAACAGTGCCAGACGGACTAGTAAAGCCATTTTCAACATCCAAACTTTTTTGAGATTGAAACGAAAAAGGGGAACACGCAGTGCGCATTCCCCTTTAATTAATACTAACCGTCAGCGTTGGCCGACGGGGTGAGCCAGTTCATTATGCGGTAATTGCCGATAATGTTCGCGCCAAGCCTCGCCCTGCGGCAGCAGCCAAATGCGCTGATGCAGGCGTGACAACGCCACCGGATCGCTTAGCAGCTCAAGGCGTTTGGCTTTCGCCAACTTCTCTGGCCCTACTTCCAGCGCCTCGTTCACCCGCTCTTCCCGCGTCCGATCGATAATGGCGCGCAGATGGTGACGAGCCGTTGCCAGCGCGGCAGCCAAGGCGTTGTAGGACGGGTCCACCGCAGCATGCATAAAACCGTTGCGCAAGGCACGCTGGCGATTAAGCTGCAGATAGGTGTCTGTGGCAACCAGCTCACGCGGCGGATCGTACTCTTCCGGGATCAGGAACAGCTTGGCTCGCTTGCTCTTGAGACCGAGCGTAGCGCGACTCGACAGCGCCGAAACAAACGGTGACAGGATCAGCGAGAAGACGATCGGTGACAGCCACCACAGGAAGTTCAGATCCAGCAATGCCATGCCGCCGCCCCAAACCAGCCCAAGCAACATTTGCGAACCGTGACGCTTGAAGGCTTCGCCCCAAGGGGTGTCATCATCATCACGCTGCGGCGAGTTCCACACCACTTCCCAGCCCAGGAAGGCGCTGACCACAAACACGGTATGGAACAGCATGCGCACCGGCGCCAACAGCACTGAGAACATCACTTCCATCAGCATGGAGATCAGCAGACGGATCGGCCCGCCGTACTGCTTCGAGCCTTTTGCCCAAACCAGCACGATACTCAGCAACTTCGGTAAGAACAGCAGCACCATGGTGGTAGAGAACAGCGCAATCGCCAACTCTGGCTTCCACTGTGGCCACACCGGGAACAACTGCCGGGGTTGCAGGAAGTATTGTGGCTCCACCAGGGTATGCACTATCTGCAAGGCAGTGGACAGCGCCAGGAACATAAACCACAACGGTGCCGACAGGTAGGACATCACGCCTGTCAGGAACACCGCGCGGTGTACCGGGTGCATGCCTTTTACCAGGAACAGACGGAAGTTCATCAGGTTGCCATGACACCAGCGGCGGTCGCGTTTCAGCTCGTCCAGCAGGTTAGGCGGTAACTCTTCATAACTGCCCGGCAGATCGTAGGCGATCCACACGCCCCAGCCAGCACGACGCATCAGTGCGGCTTCCACAAAGTCATGGGAGAGGATGGAACCGGCAAACGAGCCCTCACCCGGCAACGGTGCCAACGCGCAGTGCTCGATAAAGGGTTTTACCCGGATGATGGCGTTATGACCCCAGTAATGGGATTCGCCCAACTGCCAGAAGTGCAGACCAGCGGTGAACAACGGGCCATAGAGGCGCGTGGCGAACTGCTGCACACGGGCATACAGCGTATCCATGCCTGAGGCTTTTGGCGCAGACTGGATGATACCGGCGTTCGGGTTGGCTTCCATCAAGCGCACCAGACCGGTGAGGCACTCGCCGCTCATCACGCTGTCCGCGTCCAGGATCACCATGTAGCTGTACTCACCGCCCCAACGACGGCAGAAGTCGTCGATGTTGCCGCTCTTGCGTTTCACACGACGGCGGCGACGGCGGTAGAAGATACGGCCGTGGCCCTCAACATCGCGGCACAACTCCATCCAGGCTTTCTGTTCGGCGACGCAGATATCGGGATCGTAACTGTCGCTCAGCACATAGATATCGAAATGCTCGAGCTGACCCGTCGCCTTCACCGACTCATAGGTTGCCCGTAACCCGGCAAAGACCCGTTCGACATCTTCGTTACAGATCGGCATGATCAACGCGGTACGGTGCGCTGGGTCGATCGGCTCATCACCTTTGATAGTCGAAGAAATGCTGTATTTATCTTTGCCAATCAGCAGTTGCAGGAACCCCATCAGCGCCGTCCAGAAACCGGCAGAGACCCAGCAGAACAGAATGGCAAACAGGATCAGAATACCGGTCTGCAAAAGATAAGGTAATATTTGCAACATCGACTGCATCAGATCCTGATCGAACATGGCGATAGGATCGATCAGCGCCCAGCCCTGATAAGGCAGGATGGTTTTCATGTACCAGGTAGCGATACCGGTTTGCACCAACATCAGGATCAACAGCACGTAACGGCGCATTGAACCGACAATACGCCAGCGGTTTTCCGCTTCGGCTTCTTCTTTGCTGGCATGACGATTATGCGTCTTACGGCCCAGCAGAGTATCCCAGAAACGCCCCACCGGGTTGGTGCGCCAGGCTTCAGGGAACATGGTGGTCCGTTTTATCGGCGGCGTGGCTTTCAGGATGGTGCGCCCTTCCGGGTCACAATCAAAATCGTCGTCATCGACGGCATCCGGCCAAGCCTGGCTGATGCGTGCCTTGACCGAGGCCAGGGCAATGTCATCGGCAGGTAGCGACGCCACATTGACATCAGCGGCTCCCATCTGCCGATGCAAAGCCTCCAGTGCCGGGGTATCACCCGCCATCACTTGTTGTTTGAGCACCCCTGACCGCTCATCGGTCAGGGGCATTGCCGCAAGATATTCCTGGGCAGTTTCAGTAGACTTATTCATTGGCAGGTAGCTGATAGCTCCAGGTTTCCGTCAAGGTCTTGTCACCGTTGACCAACGCAGCACGCATTTCTACCGGCTGTTTCTCGTCTTTCACTTTCAGACGCACCGTCAAACGCCAGCCTTTGGTGACCGGATTATAGCGAACGCTGTTTTCCACCATTTCGCCGTTGTCACCAATGCTGATCTGAGAAGCCACCGGCGTATCGGCATCCAGCGCTTTCAGTGCCGGGCCGACGAAGTCAACCAGGAACGCCACGCTGCCGTCCGGCTCACGGATCAGGTTTGACTGCTTCACATCACCGGTTGAACGCATGGTTTTACCCACGTAGCCGATATCCTGTGAATGCAGCTTCTCTTCGTCGCGGGTGAAGTACAGGCGGTAGTTCAAGGCCAACGGCGTTTTTGCATCAGGCAACACGTCCGGCGTCCAGAACGCCACGATGTTATCGTTGGTTTCATCCGCAGTTGGGATCTCTACCAGCTCAACCTTGCCTTTGCCCCAATCGCCGCGCGGCTCAACCCAGGCGCTTGGACGCAGATCGTAACGATCGTCCAGGTCCTGGTAATCACGGAAATCACGGCCACGCTGCAGCAGACCAAAACCTTTCGGGTTTTCGATGCTGTAAGTGCTGACGGACAGGTGCTTAGGATTGTTCAGCGGACGCCAGATCCACTCGCCGTTACCGGCATGGATAGACAGACCGTTGGAGTCATGCAGCGCCGGGCGGTAATTCAGCGTTGGCGAAGGATTGCTCGGCCCGAACAGGAACATGCTGGTCAACGGTGCCATACCCAACTTGCCCACTTTGTCGCGCAGGAACACTTTGGACTGGACATCTACCGTGGTATCGCGGCCGGGGTAAACCACAAAACGATAAGCGCCGGTAGCACGAGGAGAATCCAGCAAGGCATAAATCACCAGGTGTTTGTCGCCCTGCTTAGGACGTTCGATCCAGAACTCGCGGAAACGCGGGAACTCTTCGCCAGATGGCAAGGCGGTATCAATCGCCAGCCCACGGGCAGAAAGCCCATAAACCTGCCCTTTACCCACTACGCGGAAATAGCTGGCGCCCAGCATACTCATGATTTCGTCGTTCTTATCCGCACTGTTGACCGGATAGAGCACTTTAAACCCGGCGAAACCGAGCTTCTTCACCGAGTCGGGATCGTGCTTGACGGGGCCAAAGTTGAAATAGTCCGGGCTGTATTTGATCTCTTTGACGCTGGTGGCCGTGACCTCATTGATGGTAACCGGCGTGTCGAAGTACATCCCTTGATGGTAGAACTCAAGCTTGAAAGGGGTTTTCAGCTTACTCCACACGGCTTTATCGTGATTGAACTGGATCTGCTGATAGTCCGCGAACTTCATATCGCGAAACTGAGAAGGAAGGTTGCTCTTCGGGGCTTCAAAGCCTTTGCCTGCCAGATCCTGTGCCTGTTTGGCCACATCGTCGATAGAAAAAGCCCAAGCCTGCGAACTCAACAACGTGCATAAAACGGTAGCACCTAACCAACGTACGCTCGTGGCGTGTGGTTTTTTTGATAATAGATTTACTAGCACATCCCCCCCTATTCGTGTGCTCAAAATATTCAAAATCCATATTAATGGATTATTCTGCTCGCCGACAACATGATAAACGTGTGCTGATGTTTACGGCCTAGAGTTTAAGCAGTTGTGCAGCGTAGCAAGCCGTGCTCCAAGACGCTATGGAAAAATGTCGGTCGCTATAGTAGGGTTTGAGTTTGCGATTACCCCATTGCCGACTTATTAAGCGGGTTTACACTCCCCTGATGCAACCACCAGCGGTAACCTATGACTAACAGCACTAACCAGCGCGAGTTTTTCCTGGATTCGATCCGGGCCTATTTGATGCTGCTGGGCATTCCTTTTCATCTTTCTCTGATTTACTCCAGCCACTCGTGGGCGGTAAACAGCGCGGCCCCGTCGTTTTCGCTGACGGTGCTGAACGACTTTATTCACGCCTTTCGCATGCAGGTGTTCTTCATTATCTCCGGCTACTTCTCCTACATGCTGTACGAACGCTATGACAGCCACCGCTGGTTGAAGGTACGCCTGGAGCGGGTTGCCATTCCGCTGTTGAGCTCTATCCCATTGATTACCCTGCCACAGTTTTTTTTACTCAAGAACTACACCGATAAATTAACCGGTTGGGATGATTTCACCCCTTATCAAAAAATAAACGTGGCGGTTTGGGAGTTGGTCTCCCATCTGTGGTTTTTATTAACCTTGTGCTTATTGACCTGCGCCTGTTTTTATCTGTTTAAAAAAATTAAGGCGATAAAAACGCCGATGGCACCGCGGCCAATAAATAAAATGACCACTCTCAGCAATATCTCATTGTGGTTTTTATTGTATGCCTTTATATACGGCGTGTTTCATCGCATTATTTTAATCACCGCCCCGCATTTACTGTCTAACGGTCTGTTCAACTTCGTGGTGATGGAAACCCTGTTCTACCTGCCGTTCTTCATTGTGGGTGCCTATGCGTTTAAGTACTCATGGCTGAAAGCGGTGTTCCTCAAACCCTCGTGGCCAGCCCTACTGGGCTCACTGCTGCTGTTGGTAGCCTACATGCTCAACCAGAAACTGCTGGCGCACAGCAGCTTCGGGTTTGAACTGGAGATCATGATCAAAGCCGTGCTCGGGGTCCTGATGGCCAACGTGGTGTTCGCATTTGGCCATGCGCTGCTCGATTTCCATTCGCCCCGCATTACCTATCTGGTCAACGCTTCGCTGTTTATCTATCTGGTTCACCATCCGCTGACGCTGATATACGGCGCCTTCGTGACTCCGCTGATCGATAATAATCTGCTGGGTTTCCTGCTGGGTCTGGTGTTCGTCTTTGCTTGCGCCTTCCTGTTATATGAATTGCACAAGCGCATCCCGCTGTTACGCTTCCTGTTCTCTGGTAAAGCCTAACCTCCTGTGTAAGGGCGTTGCTTGCAGCGCCCTGCAAACATAATGTGGCCCTCTCAAGGAGACCGCATGCTGCGCCCGCTTAGCTATAATTGATCGGTGGTCAGGCACATAGTGCTCAACCTATCACGACCCGTTGATGCAAAGTTGTGCTGGAGCATATTGCGGTGAGTTGTTATAACTACCGTGCATAAGAAAAAATCCACATCCCTGCCTTACGGTAGCGATTGGGCTCACGAACCCTAAGGGATGGCGCATCACCATCGCGTGCGCCGGTAACATTTCCCTTCCGTCACGACAGAGAGGATTTTTAATGACCGATAAACCGACCGCGGCAACCGAAGCCGTAGCAGAAAACGCCACACTACTGAAAATCTTGGGTAGACTGCTGTCCGCACTGGATTCTTCTATCAGTGGCAAAGATCGCAGCGTATTGGTCACCGAGCTTTCCAGCCTCAACCTGGACGGGATCTCTGAGGCCGAAAGGAAACTGGCAGCCGAATTAATCAAGCGTGCTCTGCAATCACTCGATCACTAACCTCCCGCCTGCTAACCATTAAGCCTCCTGCTGGGGGGTTAATGGTTTTTCATCAATAACCTGTTTCCTACCGTCCTCAATGAGCTGATAAATAGGCACAAAAACCGCAATACCCACCTTTCACCTCTCTTTTCATCAAAATTTGCGGCAAGTAGCAATAATGACACCGTTTTTTTGGCAATCAGCCTTGGCGTTGCACAGGACAAACAGGCTATTATGATGCGGTGTCTTTGCTTTGGCGCCCCCCCTTTCAGCTCAACTCGCAGGAGAACATTATTTTGGATGCCAGCACGATCAATAGCTTGTTCATCATCGGTGCCGTGTTGGTGGGAGCAAGTATTCTGCTCAGTTCTTTCTCTTCACGCCTGGGTATTCCCATTCTGGTGATCTTCTTGGCGATAGGCATGCTGGCCGGTGTTGACGGCCCTGGAGGCATCGCCTTCGATAACTATCCCGTCGCTTATCTGGTCAGTAACCTGGCTCTGGCCGTGATCCTGCTCGACGGCGGTATGCGTACTCGCGTCAGCTCCTTTCGTGTCGCGCTGTGGCCAGCATTGTCACTGGCTACCATCGGCGTACTGATCACCGCCGGTCTGACGGGCCTGGCCGCCGCCTGGCTGTTTAACCTCGATTTGATCCAGGGGCTACTGATCGGTGCCATTATTGGATCGACCGATGCGGCTGCGGTGTTCTCACTGTTGGGTGGCAAAGGCCTGAACGAGCGTGTCAGCGCGACGCTGGAAATTGAGTCCGGCAGCAACGACCCGATGGCGGTGTTTTTAACCATCACCCTGATTGCCATGATTTCCGCTGGTGAAACCTCGCTAAGCTGGATGTTCATCGTCCATCTCTTGCAGCAGTTCGGCATGGGCATCGTACTCGGCCTGGGCGGAGGCTGGTTGCTGATAACGCTAATCAATCACATCAAGCTGGCGGAAGGGTTGTATCCGCTGCTGGCGGTAAGCGGCGGCATCTTGATCTTTGCATTAACCACGGCCCTGGATGGCAGCGGCATTCTGGCGGTCTATCTGTGCGGCCTGCTGCTGGGTAACCGCCCAATCCGTAACTACCACGGCATTGTGCAAACCTTCGACGGCCTGGCCTGGCTGAGCCAGATCGGCATGTTCCTGGTGCTCGGCCTGTTGCTTAACCCGCACGACCTGTTGCCTATCGCCATCCCTGCCCTGCTGCTCTCGCTGTGGATGATCCTGTTTGCCCGCCCGATATCGGTGTTTATCGGCCTGCTGCCGTTTCGCAACTTCAACCTGCGCGAACGCATGTTTATCTCCTGGGTGGGTTTACGCGGCGCGGTGCCGGTGATCCTGGCGGTGTTTCCGATGATGGCCGGGCTACCCAATGCCAATCTGTTCTTTAACGTCGCGTTCTTTGTGGTGTTGGTTTCACTGCTGTTGCAGGGCACTTCGCTGTCCTTTGCCGCCAAAAAGGCCAAGGTGGTGGTGCCACCGGCATTAGCCCCGATCTCCCGCGTGGGGCTGGATGTTCATCAGGAAAACCAATGGGAGCAGTTTGTCTATCAGCTAAGCGCAGAAAACTGGTGCGTTGGCGCGGCGCTACGCGAACTCAAGATGCCACCGGGAACGCACATTGCCGCGCTGTTCCGTGGCAAAGAACTGTTACACCCTAGCGGCAGCACCCGCTTGCTGGAAGGCGATACTCTGTGCGTTATTGGCCATGAACACGATTTGCCTGCATTGGGTAAACTGTTCAGCCAGGCACCAACGGTTACGCTGGATGAGCGGTTCTTCGGTGATTTCATTCTGCAATCTGATGCGCGCCTGAGTGATATCTCTCAGGTCTACGGCCTGAATCTGCAAGACGGTGTGGACGATCAGCAAACGCTCGGCCAGTTCGTTAGCCGGTTAATCGGGGGCGAAGCCGTGGTGGGGGATCAGGTGGAATGGGATGGTTTGACCTGGACTATCGCGGAGATGGATGCTAATCAAATCAGCAAGATAGGCGTCAAGATCGTCACCGATTAACCCGTTAATCGCCATTAACCATTCCCTTGCGGGAACTAATCCGGCCCGGAAAACTCTTAATGACTGTCATTAATGCCCGCCCCAGCGTTGAGGTGGGCCGTTTGCGGCACATCAACCGTCGGATAAGATCTTGAGCAGCAAAACGAAGTTCTTTTCAGCCTTGACCGTCATCGCTTTAAGCGTTGCCTTGCTGGATTTGGGTATCGCCGATTTGGTCCATCGAATACTACTTGGATGATGTAACCTGATGCAAAAACAACAAGAGAAAGATTTACTGGGAAAAGTGCTGCTGACCGTTTCTGCCCTGTGCCTCGTTACCGTGGCCGGGCTGTTGATCTGGGGTTTCGTGCTGGATTGAGGCTATGTCTGGCGGGCGGGCATAAAAAAACCGCCGCAGCGGTTTTTTTGGCAATTCAATCAGATTTTGCAGCCTTCGCAGTCTTCTTCATCCTCAAGAATTTCAGGAACTTCCCTAGCCTTCTGCGCCGCATTTTTTTCTGCTTTGGCTAATTCATCATCAATGTCAAAATCAAAAATGTCATCACTCATCGCTATTTCCTAAGAATAGTCTCATGCCAACAGCTATTATAGCCAACCTCGACACCGGTGCAACCTATTCAGCTCAGCGCGGCCTGTGGCGCTGAAGGGGTAGCTAATTTTTTGGCATAAGCCAGATCGTAAACGTCATAGAAATCAATCTCGCCCTTGTTGGCGATGATTTCCTGCATACGGGTTTTCAACACCGAGCTTACCGTAGGTTCGTTCAACAGTGCCTCAATAGCCTGCGGCGACAGTGCGCGCGTAAAGTACCATTCCCCATTGTAACAAACTCGCAGATCCAGTACGCCGATGTCCTCAAAGCGGTAAACCGGCTTGATTTCTATCAGCAGCATGGCAAACATAAACAGCACAAAGGCAGTAAAACCCAGGAACGAATACAGCCCCATGTAGGGCACCGGGTACATCACCGCGATCACCGCAAAATAGCCAGCGAACATGGCAAAACACAGCCAGCGATGGGTACGTGCAAACTCGCTGTTGAAGCGCGGCTTACCATCACGCCCTTCCCGCCGGTTAATCTGTTCTATCTCCGCAACCAGGATGTTCTTAATCGTATCCATCGCCATACCTTAATGCCTCAGCGCATCGTGACTATCACCAATCTCAGCCCAAGCTATCACAATGACAGTTTATTGAGGTAGATCAATTCCTGCATTATTCGCCGCAAACTGTTATAGGATCAGCGTGACTGTGATGCCCTTCCCTGCCCCTGCGCGACCATAAACATACGCTGTGCAACATCATCCGCCTGCTTGATTTTACGTTTCTGCGGTTCGTCACAGCGATGTGCAGCACGTACATAGGCGATTTCATGTGCCTGATCGATCATCGAAATCACCTTGTCGCACGCTGTTTTATCCATATTACCCAAAATGGTGGTGATGATTGCCTGGTAGGCATTGGAGGCCGCAGTGAGTGCCTGTTCACGCGCTTCCAATGCCTCTATACGCTGCAAAAGCACTTGAAGCAGTTCGGTATCAGACATATCCACCTCCACTCACCAGGCAACGCTGCCTGTAATAAGTGTAGCAAGGGTTGCGCTATCATGATGGGTTTCAATATGTTGCTACTGGGATAGAATAGCGGCACATCCTTTGGGACCTTCAATACCTATAACAAGGAGCATCACATGCCATCAAAACGTTATCGTTCTATCCCGTTGCTTGCCGCGCTATTGCTTTGCGCCTGCACCGCGTCACAAAGCAGCGTTGAAAGACATGCACGCCATGCCACTTATCAGTTGGCGAATGCGCATTTCGACCCCAACACGCAGACCAATATCTCGAAGTCAGCTAAAACCGCCATCCCGTTCTTCGAGCAGTTCTACCAGACAGGAAAAAAAGATCGCCAAGATAGACTGACCCGTGAACAGGCACAGCAAAGGGTGAATGAGTTCCGCAACCCTGATTTTTTACCTGAATCAGAGCAAAAGGCGACAATGTATAATCAATCCTATACGGCTGACTCGCCGAAAAAACAGCGCGAGATCCTGCTCGAAAATGCTATCGCCACTTACTGGGATGGCTATGACGGCAAGCCTTAACCAGACGACCAGCTAACAGCACCGCCTCTGCTCTTGCGTCTGTGTGGGGGCCTTAACTCTGTATCATTCCTGTACTGTTCGGGGACATCGTAGACAGGTGTTCGGGGACATACTGAACACTTTTCACCCCCCTTTATTGATGAAAATCCACCCATCCCTCAGACTTTCCTGCCGTAAAAGTCACTGAAAAACATAACATTTTTTACTCGGTTTGATTCAAGCTCCAGATAACGCTAAGCTATATGACAAGAAAAACTAATCCTAAGGATGACTTTTTTTGTTTAAAACCCTAATTATTGTGATGAGACTCTCAGAAAAAACCACGAGGACGATCTGCAAAACAGAGGTAACATTAGCCTGACTGATATCTTGACCAATAAAAATGAGCGGGCCGACGAACTCGCCGACGATCAATTTTGCATGGGATGATTTATGAAGCTAAGAAAAAAAAAGCATAAACCACTACAGATTAATGACATCACTATTATTGATGACAGCAAGTTAAAAAAAGCCATTACCGCCGCCGCGTTAGGCAACGCCATGGAATGGTTTGACTTCGGTGTTTACGGCTTTGTCGCCTACGCACTTGGCCAGGTGTTCTTCCCTGGCGCCTCGCCTGGCGTGCAAATGATTGCCGCTCTGGCCACCTTCTCGGTTCCTTTCCTGGTACGTCCTTTGGGCGGTGTCTTCTTCGGTGCCATGGGCGATAAATTCGGCCGCCAGAAAGTGTTATCCGTTACCATCATTATTATGGCGATCAGTACCTTCTGTATCGGCCTGATCCCGTCCCACGCCTCGATTGGCATCTGGGCCCCTATCCTGCTGTTGCTGGCCAAACTGGCACAGGGCTTCTCCGTCGGTGGGGAGTATTCTGGCGCAGCCATCTTTGTGGCCGAGTATTCACCGGACCGTAAACGCGGATTTATGGGCAGTTGGCTCGACTTTGGCTCCATCGCCGGCTTCGTATTAGGGGCAGGTGTGGTGGTACTTATCTCCAGCATCGTGGGTGAGGCCAACTTCCTCGACTGGGGCTGGCGTATTCCGTTCTTCCTGGCAGCACCGCTGGGGATAATTGGCCTGTATTTGCGCCACGCCTTGGAAGAAACGCCAGCGTTCCAGCAGCATATGGACAAAATGGAACAGAACGATCGTGCGGCCATTGAGAACCCGCCGAAAACCTCGTTCAAAGAGATCGCTACCAAGCACTGGAGAAGCCTGCTGGTGTGCGTAGGTATCGTGATCTCAACCAACGTGACCTACTACATGCTGCTGACCTACATGCCAAGCTACCTGTCGCATAACCTGCACTATTCCGAAGACCACGGCGTGCTGATTATCATTGCCATCATGCTAGGTATGTTGTTCGTCCAGCCACTGGTCGGCATGACCAGCGACCGCATTGGCCGTAAACCCTTCATCATTGGCGGTAGCCTCGGTCTGCTGGTGCTGGCCATCCCTAGCTTTATCTTGATCAACAGTAACGTTATTGGCCTGATTTTTGTTGGCCTGTTGATACTGGCCGTGTTGCTCAACTCCTTTATCGGGGTAATGGCCTCCATTCTGCCTGCGATGTTCCCTACCCACATCCGTTACAGCGCGCTGGCGATTTCATTCAATATCTCGGTACTGGTTGCGGGTGTCACACCAACGCTGGCCGCCTGGCTGGTCGAAACCACCGGTAACCTGTATATGCCAGCCTATTATCTGATGGTGGTAGCCGCGATTGGTCTGGTTACCGGCCTGTATATGAAAGAAACGGCCAACAAGCCGCTGCGCGGTGCTGCTCCTGCCGCCTCTGACCGCTCAGAAGCCAAAGAGCTGCTGCAGGAAACTTACGATAATATCGAGCAGAAAGTGGAAGATATCAGCCAGCAAATCGCCGATTTGGAGAAGAAAAAGCAAACGCTGATCGACCAGCATCCAAAACTGGATTAATTCTCCTCGGTGAACAAACAGGCCAGAGCTCGTTAGCGTAACGACTCTGGCCTTTTTATTAGTCTCAATGGGCGCTGCATGAAGCCGGTCAAGATGTTGTCAGCGGCCTCGTTCAACTTAGCCAGGTTATGAACCCGTAGCAGATTCGCTAGGAAGTCTTAATGCCATTTGTCGATGGTTTTACCGTCACGATAAAAATACCCGCCATAATGACCAGCAGGCCAATACCCAGCGTGAGAGTCAATTGCTCCCCCAGGAAGACAACGGACATCAGTAAGCCTATCACCGGCACCCCGAGCATCGCCGTTGACATGCTGGTGCTCGACAACCACATGCTGGCGGCATTCACCGCAACAAAGCAGAACGCGGTCGCCAGCGGGCCCATAAACAGCAGTATTTCGATTAACGATGTAGAACCATCGCCGGTATATGGCCCTTCGCATACCCGAGCCATCAACGCCAACGGTACGCTTGCCAGCAGCATCTGCCAGGGAGCAAGCTCATACGCGCTGCACACTCCTTTATGATAACGCAAGTGCAAAATGCACATCGCCCAGGCAAAGGAGGCCGTCAGCAACATCAGGTTAGCCACAATCAGAACCTTATCGCCCCAGTTAAACGTGAACGGGTTGAACAGTACAATGACCCCTACACCACCCAGCAACGATCCCATCAGTTGCCGACGCGAAAGCGACTGCCGGAAAAATAACACAGCGATAGGCGTGACCCAGAGCGGCGTGGTGTAAGCCAGGATAGCGGATCTGCCTGCAGGCACTTCGGTCATGGCAAAGGCACCGAGCACGGTAAATGTCAGCATTTGCAGCAGCCCGACGCTCACCACTAACGGCCAATCCTTGCGGGGCGGGAATCGCAACTTTTTGGTCAATATCTGTAGAGCAAACAGGCACAGCGCACCACTGACAAATCGGGTGGTAGAAAGCCAAATCGGCGTCATATGTGAAAGCCCTGCCTTCATCACCGGCCAGTTCGCCCCCCAAATCACAATGGCCCCAACCAGCAGCAGGACGCCTTTGATTTTCACGCTATCAGGCGCATAGCTCTGCACGCTGGGCGAGCCGGTTAAGTAATTACCCTCAGTATCCACAGCGGTTTCTCATCCATTCATGCAATATGCTAATTTTATCTGGATAACCGGGGAAACTTTCTCTTATTATGTTTTTCAAATCGGTTTTTATGAGTCATTTTAACCTCATAAATCACATTTTAAGGGTAAATTTTCTCATATGAAGAAGCTTGATCGCACAGACGTTGCCATTCTGAACTCGATGCAAACTAACTCGAGGATCACCAATGCTGAGCTTGCCCGTTCGGTCAATCTATCCCCAACCCCCTGCTTCAACCGTGTAAAAGCCATGGAGGAGTTGGGCATCATCAGGGGACAAGTGACCTTGCTGGAACCGGCTGTGCTTGGGCTCCATGTGAACGTATTTATTCAGGTGAGTTTGGAAAAGCAGGTTGAAGGTGCACTCAGCAACTTTGAACAGGCCATTGATCAGCGCCCAGAAGTGATGGAGTGTTACCTGATGACGGGCGATGCCGATTATCTGCTGCGGGTATTGGTGCCCGATATCCGCGCGCTTGAGCGTTTCATTCTGGATCATCTGACCAAGATACCGGGCGTAGCCAACATCCGCTCCAGCTTTGCCCTCAAGCAGGTACGCTATAAAACGGCGCTGCCGCTACCGGCCGAAGGCATCAGCATAGTCTCGACGAAATAGCCGTTTGATCACGAGTCACGCCTGAGCTGACAAACTTCAACCTGAAATAAACTGCGCGGAAACGGGCGCCTCCACGCATAGAAGGATTATTTTTTCTTGGCTGTAGTCGGGTTTGGTTTGGCTTTCTTTGGCTTGGCAACGACTTCTGCAGCAACGGTTGACTCTTTAACCGCTGGAGCCGATGTCTTGGCCCTCGATTTTGCCGCTACGGGGGCCTTGTCGACATTGTTTTTTGCTTTGGCCGCAACCACTGCAGGTTTACTTGGCAATGTAGCCATCTTAACCTCCGAGGCGGGGAGCGCTGTAGGGTTGTCCTTAGCCTGAACAGCACCGGGCTCTGCAGCTAATGCCTTATACTTTTCCACCAGGTTTTGGTAAGTGTTTAACGCTTTGGCACCATTAAAGGCGTTGTCAATTTTCCCTGCGCGGATCAACTCGATAACCACCTGCTGGGCCGCTAGCTCTGGATGTTTCGCCGGGTTAATAATCTCAATTTCAAATTCCATCGTCATCTCCTGAGTGAATAGCCGAGTCTTGTAGCATACCAGTTGCCGCTGGCAACAAAATCGGGCTGAATCCATTCAATTTATAAATCGACGATAGAGAAGCCATAGCGCTCCGTTTATATTCGACCACCGTGCTTCGTTGCTTGTTGAATCGCGTTAAGGGCTATTGAGTGCTAGATTTAGATATACCCCTCAGCCACCGAAATACCCGGTCTGTTTCCGTGGCAATAGATCGGCTCATGTTTGGAGGAACTACAATGTCAAAAAATGCTGCTCTTATGCTGACACTTACCCTACTTGGCATCACCCCAGCCCACGCCATCAACGCAAAATTTGCCCAGCAGTTGGAGCGTTCTGGCTGTACCCAAGTGACCGAGGCTCAAGGCTGTGACATTCACAAAACCAAGGCCGAGAATGCCAAGGCCGGCTTTGGAGCCGCCCCCACTGCTGACACCAGTGTCAGCCCATATGCCGGTGAGTGGGTTGCCACCTTTCCAGAGACGGGGGCCAAGGTAGCGACAATCCGTATCGATGGTAAGGATCGTGTATTGGTCAACGGCAAGCAGGTCAAAGCAAAAAAATCTGATGGCGCGCTGGTGTTCAGAAGTGGCACCATCACTTATACCATTCAAGGAGATCGTCGCCTCAAGGGGGAAGATGTCTGGGTGGATAATGATGCAGGCAGCAAAGGAGTGATTAACGCCAAATAGAGGGTATCAGTTGTGCTATTTTTAACCAGACCGCGTGTTTCGGGAGCAAAAAAGCCCCGGCGACTGAGCAGGAGCTTTTCTATAAGGCTGTGGTGGTCGGTGCTGACCTCCGGCATGTGACAGGATGACAATATTCACATTCTGGCCCCTGCACATTCACCACGTATTCAGTTCACCCATCAGCTTACGATATGTATCGGTTGCGGATAGCTTTGCTTGCGCATTACGCAGCAGCCTCGCAAAGCTGCTCTGTGATGGTCAATCAAAACCGCCCAGAGGCGGCCAAAATGAATATAATTAGGTTAATATCCTTCTTCATGTCATGACATTTACTTCCATGTCCAATCCGGAACCTCAAAAGGAAACACCTTGAACGTTGCAGTGGCCGTCGCGATAATATCCCCAACCTCGTTAAACAATTCACCAGATGTAAATATAATCGAACTCTTTGCATCAGCATTGCGTCCTCTGCCATAAATTTTCCCTGGGTAAGCTGCATAGACAAAGTTAGTCTTGGACTCAATGGTTATAGCAACTTTTTATAAATTCAACCTGGTTGCAAAACGCGGCGCCCTTCAGATTTCGAATAGGCAATCAGCGAAGTCTACTTTCGTGGGGTAATTCTGCACGCCAAATATTCATCGTTCCTATCTGTCCGGCGCAAATTTGTAATGAGGCCTGAAGCGCCAGAGTGTAGCTAAGCGTATTCGTTCTTCACCAACCGTCAGGATCCAGATATACCCGGGACAGCTTTAACGCACATTGGATGAAGCCTAACAAGGCAGCATCGGAGAAGCACCTAAGCCTGAGTTTTGATTTCACGTTCCACGATTTGAAAGTAAAAGGCATCGCTGCTCTGAGCGGAAGCCTGTACGACCAGCAAGCAGTATCTGGCCACAAGAACGTGAGGCAAACGGCACGGTATGATCGGAAAATTGCGGTTGTGACGGTGTTCGGCGGCCAGAATAGGGTGAAATGATATGGCAAAGGATGATTTCAGGCACAAAAAAACCGCCTCTCGGCGGTACGACATTACTACATATTGCTTTGATTATTCTTAGTGTATTTTCCTGGTACCCGGGGCGGGACTTGAACCCGCACAGCCATAAGCCGAGGGATTTTAAATCCCTTGTGTCTACCGATTTCACCACCCGGGCTCGGGAAAATTGGAGGCGCGTTCCGGAGTCGAACCGGACTAGACGGATTTGCAATCCGCTACATAACCGCTTTGTTAACGCGCCTTAATTCTGTTTGCCTTTGCAGGCTAAAGCTCGCAATCACCAGCTTTACTAAATTTGGAGCGGGAAACGAGACTCGAACTCGCGACCCCGACCTTGGCAAGGTCGTGCTCTACCAACTGAGCTATTCCCGCATTAATCAGAACTTGCTGATTTTTTTAAATCTTTTGGCAACTCACCGCTGCCGTCTGATGCGATGCATTCTACTTATCTGGCGTGGTGAGTCAATAAAATTGTTATCTCACCGGGTTCGTTTGCCGATTTTTACATCGCTTCGATCAAGGTTCCAGCAAATCGCGGCGTGCCGCGTTCAAATATTGGAACATTGACCAGAAGGTCAGCACGGCTGCGATGTACAGCAAGCCGAACGACAGATACTCCACCGTAGGCTCTGGCCGCCACAACAGGCCAACCAATGACATCATCTGCGCCATGGTTTTCACCTTGCCAATCCACGAAACCGCCACGCTGCTGCGCTTGCCGATTTCCGCCATCCATTCGCGCAACGACGAGATAATGATCTCGCGGGCAATCATGGTTGCCGCAGGCAGAGTGATCCACCAGGTGTGATAATGCTCCGCTACCAGCACCAGGGCCACCGCCACCATCACCTTATCGGCAACCGGATCGAGGAACGCACCAAAGCGGGTTGTCTGCTTCCAGCGACGGGCTAAAAAGCCGTCAAACCAGTCGGTTACAGCAGCAAACACGAAAATGACCGCACAGAGCATGGGAGCCCAGACGAACGGCAGGTAAAACGCCAGGACGAAGAATGGGATCAAAACTACGCGGAACAGGGTAAGCCAAGTCGGTATATTCAATTGCATAATGCTGGTAACTATCTGGCTGGAGTGGAAATTAAGAGTATGTTGCTACATTGCCCTCAGTGTTTCAATGCATTGTAGATCTTTTCTGCCAATGCTTGTGAAATACCCGGCACTTTTGCAATTTCCTCAACGCTGGCGTTCAATAATGGTTGAAGTCCACCCATATACTTCAACAGCACCTGACGCCGTTTTGGCCCAACGCCGTCAATCAGTTCAAGGGCGCTGGTGTTTTTGACTTTCGCCCGTTTCTGGCGATGGCCGGTGATCGCATGGTTGTGTGAGTCATCACGAATATGCTGGATCACGTGCAGTGCCGGCGAGTCCGAAGGTAGCGAAATCCCCTCCCCCTCAGGGACGAAGAACAACGTCTCCAGCCCGGCTTTGCGATCGCTGCCTTTGGCAATACCGATCAACAATGGTTTGTTCTTGTCCCAGGTCACGTTCAGCGAATTGAACACGTCAATCGCCATACCCAGTTGCCCTTTCCCGCCATCAATAAAGATGACGTCCGGGATCTTGCTCTCTTCCAGAGCTTTACCATAGCGCCGTTTCAGCACTTGCGCCATCGCGGCATAGTCATCACCCGGCGTGATGCCGGTAATATTGTAGCGCCGATACTCCGAGCGCAGTGGACCATTGCTATCGAACACCACGCAGGAAGCCACGGTCTGCTCGCCCATGGTGTGGCTGATATCGAAACACTCCATCCGGTTTATTTCGGTCAGGTTCAGCGTTTTCGCCAGTTCCGCCAGCCGCTGATGGATAGTCGATTGCTGAGAAAGCTTGGTGACCAGCGCCGTCGAGGCATTGGTACGTGCCAGCTTCAAGTAGCGGGCACGGTCGCCACGCGGCTTGCTCTGGATCTGGATCTTGCGGCCAGCCAGTTCGCTTAGCGAGCTAGCCAGCAGATCTTTTTCCGGTAACGTAAAGTCCAGCAGGATCTCGGCTGGCAAAGTGCGCGCCTGGCTGCCTTGTAAATAGAACTGGCCCACAAAGGTCTGCACCACTTCACTCAATTCTGTACCACCCGGCACTTTCGGGAAGTAGCTGCGGCTGCCTAACACTTTACCCTGGCGAATAAACAGCACGTGTACGCAGGCCATACCCGCATCGAAAGCCACGCCGATCACGTCCAGATCGTCGCTGTCTCCTGAGACAAACTGCTTTTCCGTTACTCGCCGTACCGCCTGGATCTGATCGCGGATGCGCGCAGCTTCTTCAAAATTGAGCAGTTTGCTGGCGTTTTCCATCCGCGCAATCAACTGGTGCAAGACCTGCTGATCCTTACCGGACAGAAACAGGCGCACATAGTCTACTTGCTGACGGTAATCTTCCTCACTCACCAAACCGGCGACGCATGGCCCCAGACAACGGCCAATCTGATACTGCAGGCAAGGACGGGAGCGATTGCGGTAGACGCTGTTATCGCATTGACGCACGGGGAACAGTTTTTGCAGCAGCGCCAGCGTTTCACGCACAGCGTAAGAATTGGGGAACGGGCCAAAGTATTCACCTTTGGCATGCTTGGCACCACGGTGTACCGTCAGCCGTGGGTGGCTATCGGCACTCAAAAAAATCAGCGGATAGGATTTATCGTCACGCAACAGAACGTTATATCGGGGCTGATACAGCTTGATATAATTATGTTCCAACAGTAGCGCCTCGGTTTCCGTATGGGTAACGGTAACGTCAATTTGCGCGATATTTTTGACCAGCGTTTCCGTCTTGCGGCTACTGACCTGAGTGCGAAAATAGCTCGCGAGACGTTTTTTCAGGTCCTTGGCTTTACCCACATAGATCACCGTCCCCGCCAGATCATACATGCGATATACGCCAGGCTGACTGGTTACGGTTTTAAGAAATGCCGGTGCATCAAAACGATCATTCACTGCTTAACAATGTCTCCGCGTTGAACAGCCCGTGTCTGATCGCCAGATGGGTCAATTCAACATCCCCGCTGATATTCAGCTTGGTGAACATACGATAACGATAACTATTCACTGTTTTAGGGCTGAGATTCAGCTGTTCTGAAATCTCATTCACTTTCTTCCCTTTAGTGATCATCAACATAATTTGTAATTCACGCTCAGACAAGGTACTGAACGGGTTTTCCGCCTGCGGCTCCAACTGGCTTAATGCCATTTGCTGGGCGATGTCCGAAGCGATGTAGCGCTGGCCGGCATGTACCGAACGGATCGCATTAATCACCTCTTGCGGTGCTGCGCCTTTGCTCAGATAGCCAGCTGCGCCCGCCTGCATCACCTTGGCAGGCAACGGATTCTCAGTATGAATAGTCAACATGATGACTTTGATATCGGGCGTGTAACGCACAATCTTACGGGTGGCTTCCAGCCCCCCAATACCCGGCATATTCATATCCATCAAAACGATATCGACAGTGTTGCCGCGGCACCATTTTACGGCATCTTCACCGCATTGTGCTTCGCCAACAACTTTAATGCCTTTGATATCTTCAAGAATGCGTCGTATCCCTGCGCGCACCAGTTCGTGGTCATCAACAAGAAGAACGCTAATCAAGGAAAATTCTCCAAAATAAGGGAGTAACGCAATCAATCAGCCTCTGTCATCTAAACAGATATTACTTGGTTTTCAGCAAAGAATGAATACAGATTAATACTTACTCTCGGTTAACTATGGCCAGGTTTGTCGACCCCTGTACCACCTTTGTTACGATTAAAGCACTGGTTAACGGATAAAAAACCATCAAGCCTATTAGGCTCAATACATTACCACCATGATACGCCATTTTACGCCTTCTGGCGGGAAAATTAATCGCTGTTTTCACAAAACCAGATAATAACCACCCTGCCAATTATCACCCGTAACTATATGAATTACAAAAAAATAACAAAATTACGCCATTTTTAATCACGTACAAACCGCTGTAGGTAAACCCTTATTCAGAATACATAACCGTTGTAGATGGGGAAAAAGGTGACATTTCAAGAGAAAATAACCGTCCTAAATGTCAATAGCTTGCAGATGAAATAGTTATTCATCACGTCGAATTAAGCCAGTATTACTTTATAAAATCCACGTTATCTGAAAGCGCACATCCCGTCGCTAACTATAAATGAGTATACAGAGGAATTACACCTCTAGCGCAAAAAAATGCCCTGCCGACCAGCCCTAACGGGCATCGTGCCCTCGCCACGCGGCCTCAGCGATACGAACTGCCGATGCTGTGATATACTCCGCGCCCTAAATGAGGCACGGGGTCTGCCTGGGTGGGTCGGCAGCGGGTTGTTGTGCATCAAACCACATTTCATATTTCACTTCAGGCTTACGCCTTAAAATTCAGGAGATAAAATGAGCAACGTTGACTTCACTACGTCTGCAAACCCGCAAGCGTTGGCCACCGAAGTGGCCTGCCTCAAAGCCACTTTGACGTTGATATTAAAGGCAATTGGCCAGGCTGATGCCGGTAAAGTGATCATCAATCTGGAACGTTTTGCCGCTCAGGTAGATGACCCGGATCAGGCTGAAATCTTCAAGAACAGTATTCAGCAGATCAAGCACGCCTACCGCCAATAATCCGTGCGCTATCAGGCCCCCGTTTGGGGTCTGATAACGGCTTGGCGATGTAATTAGCGCCCCTCCTGAACGGTCGAATGATAAGTTTCGTAACAGAATATTTTCTATCATTAACTTAACCTACATTCACTCTAGCGCATTAATCATTAGTTGAAAAAACAACAATAGGATTAGTCCCATTTAATCATTAATAATGTTGTGGGATTTTTATTACCCCATTATTGTTCGTGACGCGAATAAATAGTCCTATAGATTAGGAATTAACTTACCTTTCGCGCAGTATCTGCACGGGCATGCTGGCAAGCATCGTTTTCTTGGGGGTAATTGGCCCGCAAGGCGCGGGCCGGGTTAGATGAGGGCTAACTAGTGATTATCGGACTACCATCACCGAGATCTTGGCGTGGCGGACAATGGCGGCCGCATTCGAGCCTAGCAGGTAGGTTTTGACACTAGGACGGCGAGAGCCAATCACGATCAGATCGGCTGAGATTTCCTCGGCAAGTTGTAACACCTCGTCACGTGGCGAACCGAAGCTGATGGTATAAGAAAGACGCTCCAACGGCAGGTCGATCTTCGCCATGAGTTTCTTCAACCCCTCCACCGCCTTCACTTCAGCCTGATTTTCAAACTCTTTGATGCCAAACGAATAGGCGGTCACAAACGCCGAAGCATCCGGCAAGGCATGGAAGAAATGCACCTTGGCCCCAGACATCTTGGCCAGATACTCCACGTGTTCGAGCGCATGTTCAGTCAATACGTCTTCTGCAAGATCTACCGGTACTAAAATGGTCTTGTACATATTCAATCCCCTCTCTGTATTACCGTGATGAACACAGCTTACCGCTGGCCAATGGGAGCTTGTACCTATTTATGATGCTTTTGTGATCAACAGGTGTAGCTGGTGGCTTCTCGACCTTTTGACCACCATGACTCAACCAATGATTTATACTTTTGTGATTTAAACCGCAAAACCAACCAAATGTACGCTGGACGCCCGGCGATCCTCTGCCAAGCCGCGCCAGCTGCAGCAATAAACTGATTAGAACTCAACTGCTCCCCGCGCAAAACCCGCTATTAGCGCCCCTCAAGCACAGACAGGGATCCGGATTAGTTTAATCGTCTTTTAACATTAGTTTTTCTCATGCGAATTTTATAAGCCCCTGTTTAATCAATGAGATAACCACTGTCAGCACTGTTCATTTGCCGCGGTAAAGAGTAATCTTCCGCCCCCTGGACGTCCGATTTGCCTCCCCTGAGTAAAGAATAATCGGCTTTTATCCCGCCCCATTATGTTGTAAATATGTTGCACAAAGGTGGTGATATTGAGTCACCTTAACTTTTGTCGGAAAAACCGGCTAATACAGATAAAAAAGAGCCACTTCAGAGCTCGCCACTCCACTCATGACAGGTAAAAACAGGACAGCATAAGATGGTAGATCATTCTAAAATAGCAGTGGACGCCACGCCCGGATCAGAAGATCACCTAAGGCGAAACCTCTCAAACCGACATATCCAGCTGATCGCTATCGGCGGTGCCATTGGTACAGGTTTGTTTATGGGTTCCGGTAAGACCATCAGCCTGGCCGGGCCTTCCATCATCTTCGTGTACATGATCATCGGCTTTATGCTGTTCTTCGTGATGCGCGCGATGGGCGAGCTGCTGCTCTCCAATCTGCAGTACAAATCTTTCAGCGACTTTGCCGCCGATCTGCTCGGCCCCTGGGCAGGGTTCTTCACCGGTTGGACTTACTGGTTCTGTTGGGTGGTGACCGGTATTGCCGACGTGGTGGCCATTACCGCCTACGCGCAGTTCTGGTTCCCCGACCTCTCCCAATGGATCGCCTCTTTACTGTGCGTGTTGCTGCTGCTCAGCCTGAACCTGGCAACGGTGAAAATGTTCGGTGAGATGGAGTTCTGGTTTGCGATGATCAAAATCGTCGCGATAGTGGGCCTGATCGTCGCCGGTCTGGTGATGGTGGCGATGCACTTCGAATCCCCAACCGGCAGCGTAGCCTCCTTCTCCCACTTATGGAATGACGGCGGCATGTTCCCGAAAGGCATTAGCGGCTTCTTTGCCGGCTTCCAGATTGCGGTATTTGCCTTTGTGGGTATCGAGCTGGTGGGAACCACCGCGGCCGAAACCAAAGATCCGGAAAAAGTGCTGCCACGCGCCATCAACTCCATCCCGATCCGCATTATCATGTTCTACGTTTTCGCGCTGATCGTGATCATGTCGGTAACGCCTTGGAACTCGGTGGTGGCCGATAAGAGCCCGTTCGTCGAGCTGTTTGTACTGATTGGTTTGCCAGCCGCAGCCAGCGTGATCAACTTCGTGGTGTTGACCTCTGCTGCCTCTTCCGCCAACAGTGGCGTGTTCTCCACCAGCCGTATGCTGTTCGGCCTGGCGCAGGAAGGCGATGCGCCTAAATCCTTTGCCAACCTGTCCAAGCGTGCGGTACCGGCAAACGGCCTGACCTTCTCTTGTATCTGTCTGCTAGGCGGCGTGGTGCTGATCTATCTGATCCCGAACGTCATGACCGTATTCACGCTGGTCACCACCGTGTCGGCCATTCTGTTCATGTTCGTCTGGACCATCATCCTGTGCTCGTATCTGGTCTACCGTAAGCAACGCCCGGCACTGCACCAGAAATCGATCTACAAGATGCCTGCCGGTAAGTTGATGTGCTGGGTATGCATGGCGTTCTTCGCATTCGTGCTGGTGCTGCTGACGCTGCGCGAGGACACACGCCAGGCGCTGGTCGTCACGCCGCTGTGGTTTATCATTCTGGGGATCGGTTATCAGTTTGTGCGCCGTAAGAAGGCGGCCTAACCCTAGTTATTGCAACGCCGCGTTCTCACGCGGCGTTTTTACAGGTGCAGTATGCAGCGCCCGCCCCTATGTCAACTCTACTGGCTTTGGTTTACGCCGAATACGCAACTCACTGACAATCACCCCCAGCACAATCAACCCTGCGCCAATCAGCGCCAACCCAGGCAAACGCTCACCGGCGATACGGCCGACTATCCCAGCCCATACCGGTTCACCGGCATAAATCACCGTGGCACGGGTAGGTGAAACGCTGCGTTGTGCCCAGTTCATCGTCAGTTGGATCACCGCACTGGCGATCCCCAACCCTACCGCGCTGTAAAGCAGATAGTTGGAAAACGCCGGAACCGACTCCCCGGTAGGAGCCATCATCAAAAACGATAACAACGACGCAGTAGCCAACTGCACAATTGTCACCCGCCGCACATTGACCTTGCCCGCAAAAGCACCGATTAAAATCACCTCGATAGCGATCGCCAGCGCACTGACCAACGTCAGGAATTCACCGCCGCTGAATGCCAGGCTGGAACTGCTTGGCCCACTCAACAGCATCAGCCCGACGAAGGCCAGCAGAATGCCAATCCAGGACATGATCCCCGGCATACGGCCAAGGACCAGCCACTGCAATAATGGCACTATCGGCACGTACATGGCGGTAATAAAGGCCGACTGGCTGCTGGTGATGGTCTGCAGCCCCATGGTTTGCAGGCCATAGCCGAACATGATCGAGGTGCCGATAAACACCCCCGCCTTGATTTCGTACCAGGTCATCCCCCGCAGCGAACGCAGAGAAAACAGCACCAGCGCCAACGTCGCGGTGCCAAAACGTAGCCCGACAAAAAAGAATGGCCCGCTGACCAGCATCGCCTGATGCACGGCCAAAAAGGTGCCGCCCCAGAGCATGGTGATAAGGACCAGCACGGCTTCCTGGGGTTTGATTTTCAGAAACAGCGAGGGAGTAGAGTTTTTCTTGACCGTTGACACTGACTTGCCCTTCCTGCTGGGTGCAATAAAATACACAATTTCTGCCAGTATGGGGAAAAGGCTAGCAATGGGCAATATCGTGCCGGATTGGCAGCAGCAATCGCCGCCCGGTGCCGAGGGTTGACAACCCATCCTCCTGGGTCTTTTTACTCTTCCTGGGCCGGGACTTCCGGCAGCGTTTCCAACGGCGGCTGTATCCCCTCAGAGATGTAATCTACGGCAGCCAGGGTGCGCTCGTTGCCCATAGCGTCTTCCACCACCACATGTTTGATAGCGCCATCAGAAAGTATCACTCGCTTAATGCCACGTTCGGGTTCCATATCTCCTCCCTGTGTGAATGTCTGCCCCTCAAGTTTAGCCTGTGCGGCGCTTGTCGGGTTGCGGTCTAAGCGTTTATCTGAATACCCTTCGCATTTTTTATCATAGGGCACCGGTTATCAGAGCTCCAGGCGGCAATACACTTTGTATAGACAGCGAAAAACCATCACTAGCAGTTATACATAGAAGGCAAACCATCAATCATCCCTATCTTGTTTGCGGAACCCGAGCAGGGTTAAAATGCCGACCAGCCTACCGCTCACCCGTTGAACGTCCGGTCGATTCAAGCTGTGTCCGCCTGTCAGCCAACCAAAGCCAGGCGTTCTATTTTTTGCGTACTGCAAAGGGAAATAAGTCAGTGTCTAAAGATTTTGATGAACTAATAAGAGACATGGATCTTATTATTGAAAATGTAGACAGTTTCAAGGCTATGGCCCCACGCATGCCGCCACCGGCGGTAGAAGCGCCGCCAACAGCCCACTCCTACGATTCATTCTGCGAAAACATTGCGCTGAAAGTGGTACTGAAGGTTCTGCTGTCATCGGTAGACAAGATCGTCAAGGTGCAAATCGCCAACCGGGTTGAGCAAGAGATCGCCCAGATCGAGCAACAGGTCGTCTTGGCTGGCGGTGGCCCGGTTGCGCCCGAAGACCTGGCGCAGATGACCCACTACGTGCGCCGCACCGTTCACGATTTACTCAATTGAGTTCCGCCAGAAAAACGGCGATGCGTCAGGGATGGATTACTTCAGGCCGGATAGCAAGGCTTGGCGAGTATCGGCATTCAGGGATGGGTTGAATAATCATCGGGCATACCCGAATCAAGCGTACTCCAGGCGTTTCGGCTGCAAGCCGGGCGTTTGGGGTTTCGTCACCTTGACGGCTTTCGCCGGATCGCCTGCCACAAACTCCAAGGTGGGCGAGTAGTAAAAAGGCAACCATGCCTCGAAATTCTCTTCCCACTCCCATTTGACTGGGCATGGCCACAGAATATCTTCGTGCAGAATGTAATAGATCCACCGCCCATGAGGGCGGCGCGGCTTAAGTGTTTTCATAATGCCATCAATACTTTCTCACCTGTTGCGAGCTGGCCGCGAAATCGGTCGCTCAGTCATAATACCTCAGTGGGGCCACTTGAAGCGAGGAGCACCACGAAACGGGGTGCTTAACAGGTAATTATACGATAAAGGCACGGATTTTGCGGCAAAGTAGCGGAGTTTAATCCGCTACTTTGCGCAATGCATTACTGCGAAGTGATGGTAAATCTTACTACATGTTCAGTGAGGCATAGTGCGGTTGGCAAGTTAGCTTGCTCTTGTCACTATCCTCTGCCCTAAAGGGCGTATCCCTGGTGAAGCACAATATTCTCTATTCGGTATACTCTTGAGAAAGGTCAATTATTCCCTTCTCTTACCAACAACATACCCATTTTTTGCCACCAGGAAAACAGGTGAAAAACCCCCTTGTAATCATTGACAATAAATGTTAACAAAAGCTAATCAATACAGAGACCTTAATGAAAATTTGAATTATTAGCATGAAAAGGAAAAATTGACCATGAAGATTAACGTAACGGACACTCCAAATCCGCAGGATGAAGAGTTCGTGATTGACAGCCTCTGGGCGCACAACCATCAGTATGATGCGGTAGATATTCATCCGTTATTCCTGACCGTCACCGACGATCGCGGGCAGATTGTGGCCGGGCTGGTTGCCAGAACCTGGTGGGGGGGATTAGAAGTCCAGTACCTGTGGGTAGGTGACGAGTATCGCAAAAAAGGCTACGGACGTGACCTGATGCTGCGGGCAGAACAGGAAGCCGTCAAGCGCGGTTGCCATATGGCCTATGTCGATACCTTCAGTTTTCAGGCGCAGGCGTTTTACGAAAAACTGGGGTACCAGCCGTATGGCAACTTAGCGGGTTATGCGCACCGCCATACTCGCATCTATTTAGCGAAAAACATCTGATAGCGCTGAAGTATGAGGGGTTCAAATGGATTCATTTTGGCAGAGCAATGAATTATATTTAAAAGGTCTCATCACCATGATGGAACATTTAAATGAGCCTTGGGGCATTAAAGATTTATCTTCACGCCATATTTATATGAATAAGGCGGCCTATCTTTATACCAACACACCTCTCAATTTTGATATTGCGGGCAAGCTTGATGCCGAGTTCCCCGCCGATTGGGCAGAGTTTGCCCCCGACTTGCAAGAACACGACAGGAAAACCGAAGGAACGCGCGATCGCGTAGCCGTTATCGAGACGCACTTCTGGTACGGCAGCGACAGCCTGGTCCCCTTTGTCAGCGAAAAACTGCCTATTTATAATGACAAGGAAGAGCTGGTTGGCACCATGTGGAACGCCCGTCCGTTGGACAGTTTTTCACCGCTAAAATATATCAACCAACAAAAACCCAGCATATTAACCACCGAAGTCAGCATCCAGATTTTTACCCAGTCTGAGCTGGATATCATATTTTTAATGCTGCAGCGCTACACCAACAAAGAGATTGCCAGGTTATATGACGTCAGCAATAAAACCATAGAAAATAGAATCTACAACATCTACCAAAAAGCCGATGTGCATACGCTCCAGCAGTTCGAAGAGTATTGCAAACAGGTGAACTTGGACAGCTACATTCCAGTACGCCTGATTGAAAAAGGCATCCAATTTATTTAAACGTTAACGAGAGATTATCGTGATTAAAATTGAAGACTACCCACTGAGCCGGGTACCGCAGGATAAGAGGGTCTCCTTCCTCAGCGTCGCCATCGTGCATATGGGTATGCTAACGGCCTTGGACCAGTTTATGCTGGGTGCCGTGCTGGGTAACTCAATGACCCTGACCGATGCCTTTATCGCCATCTCGATTGGCAGCCTGATCTTTGGGGTCGTGACGTTCGGGCTGGGCTTGGCCGGGATGAGAGAAGGTATCTCCGGCAGCCTGCTGGCTCGCTGGTGTGGCTTTGGCCGCATAGGCTCGGTGCTTATCGGCCTGGTAGTGGCCGTCAGCCTGTTGGGCTGGTTTGGCATTCAGAACGCCATCTTTGCCAAATCGCTTAACTTCGCCTTGGGCGATCGCCTGGGCTTCCCGCTGTCAGCCTCACTCTCCGGCCTGTTTTTGACGGTGCTAGTCGCTTTTGGTTTTAAAGCGCTGCGCATCACAGCTCGTATTGCTGTGCCGCTGTTTATCCTGCTGGTGTTCTTTATTTCCTATAACGTCCTCTCCGGGCAGAAACTGCATGAGGCCATTCTGCTGGCACCGATGGGGGACGCGTTAACCATCAGCGCGGGCATCACCATCGTCGTTGGCGGTGCCATTGTTGCCAGCCTGATGACTCCTGACCTGACCCGTTACTCCAAAAACAAACGCCACGTGTTTGGCATTACGTTGCTGACCATTATTGCCGGTGAATTCGTGGTTAACGGTCTGGCGATTTTTATTGCCAAAACGCTCGGCACCGCAGACGTGGTCACGATCATGGCCCAGAGTGCGGGCGGTATCGGCTTGCTGGTGGTGGTGTTCTCGACCTTGCGCGTCAACGATCTGAACCTCTATTCGTCGTCCTTGGGCGTGGTGAATGCGGTTGAAGGGATCACCGGTAAAAAGCTGAAATATACCGCGACCACGGTGATTATCGGTCTGTTGGGCACGCTGCTTTCGGTTCTGGGGATCCTGGATCGGTTTGTGGATTTCCTGACCGTGCTGGGTGTGGTATTCCCACCGATCCTCGGCGTCATGCTGGTGGATTATTTCGTGCTGCGCAGCCACCGCGATGCGCTGGACGCCAGCCGCCAGCTCGGCCAACTGCTGCAAGAAACGCCACTCATCGGCTGGGCAGCGATTATCGCCAGCATTGTCGGTAGCGTGATCGGCCTGGTGACGGAATGGGGCGTGCCAACCATTAACTCACTGCTGGCAGCCAGCGTGATTTACTGGTTGTTCAAACGCCTGTTTGGCCGGGCAACCAGCCTGCAAACTGCTTAATTTTATGAATTAACAGGGTCGAGCATATGTTCGACCCTGGCTAAGCGGGCGCAGCCTACGGCGCCTCTACAAGATGAAACCTTGGTGGTGGTATCAGCCGGTCAGGTCGCGCTACCGGGAATAACGATATTACTGTCCGCCAGCGACCCCATCTGATTGAACATCACGCAGGCCGCATCCACGATATGCATGGCGATTGCGGCACCGCTGCCCTCCCCCAGCCGCATATCCAGATGCAGATAAGGTGCCAATTGCAGGTGCTCGAGTGCGGCAGCCGCGCCCTTCTCCGCAGAGAAATGGGACGGCAGCAGGTAATCCCGAGCCTGAGGCGCAATGCCGCAGGCTGCCAGCGCAGAGGCATAAGAGAGAAAACCATCGAGGATCACCGGCAAGCCGGCCGCAGCAGCCCCCAGCATCACGCCAGCCATTCCTACCAGATCGTATCCACCCAGCTTCGCCAACACGTCCAACGCGTCTTGGGTATCCGGCTGATTTACCTCAATCGCCCGACGCACCACGTCCACCTTGTGGTGCAAACGATCGCTGGGGAAATTGGCCCCAATGCCGACCACTTCCTTCGGATCGCGGCCGGTAAAGACGCTGACTAACGCCGCGGCTGGCGTCGTATTGGCCATCCCCAACTCACCAACGCCAAACAGCTTCACCCCAAGCGCCGCCTGTTCCAGCGTCAATTGAGCCGTGGCTAACAGCAACTCCTCCGCCTGCTGGCGCGTCATGGCCGCACCACGCGCAATGTTGCCGCTGCCGCGCCCAACTTTCATGTCGTTCAGGCCCGGCAAGGGTTCGCTGTCGATGCCAACATCCACCAGCTTCACCTCGGCACCGGCATTGGCCGCCAATACGCAGACGCCGGTATTGCCTTTCACCATATTCAGCGCCTGGATCACCGTTACTTCACGCGGTGACACCGCTACCCCTTCGGCATAAACGCCGTGATCGGCCATCATGACGATGATTTGCTTGCGGCTGGCGGCCATCCCGCTAAAACCGCGCATCCCGGCCAGTTGGGTTGCCAACTGTTCCAAGCGGCCAAGGCTGCCCGGTGGCTTAAGCAGGCCATCAATCTTTGCCGCTGCCTGTTGCATGGCGGCCGCGTCCAACGGTTTAATCAGGTCGATTAACGATGACAATGTTTGCATACTTTATTCTCTACTTGCAGGCTGCCAATGAGCCTGGCTGTTAAATACCTTTAGCGTGACAAACCCCTGGTTGAGTTCCACCACGCTGTAGGCTCCCTGGGTAAACGGGAAGTGCCACATCCCGGAGGCAGGCAGCTTTAGTAACCCTGCCAGCAACAGGCTCAGGGAGCCTTGGTGCGCCACCAGCAGACGATCGCCATCGCCCTGTTCGTCCAGCAGACGTTGGGCCTGCAGGCTAATCCTCTGGGAAAACAGTGGAAAGGACTCCCCCGCTGGCGGGCAGGCTCGCTGCCAATCCGCCACCCAGTCGGCCCAGGCAGCGCTATCCTGCTGCTGCAAATCCTGGTGATGGCACATTTCCCAGTCACCAAAATTCATTTCGTTAAAGCCTCCGTCAGGTTGGATCGCCAGTTCACGCTGCCCAAGCACAATCTCGGCGGTATGTTGGGCGCGTCTTAACTCACTGCTGATCGCCTGGGTAAAAGGCACTTCGGCCAGCCATTGTGCGATCTGCCTGGCCTGATGTTCACCTTGCTCGGTCAACGGTAAATCGGTCATGCCACAAAATACGCCCTGTCGATTCGCCGCCGTTTGCCCGTGTCGTACCAAAAATAGCCGCATAACGCCCACTCACAGCAGTGCCAGTAAGAAGATCAATTCGGCAATTTCTATCGCCGCCCCCAGAGTGTCACCCGTTTGCCCGCCCAGACGGCGGCGCAGATAGGCTCGCAGCAACAGCACGGCGATCAGCGCACAGCCAAGCGCAAACAGCCCCTGCCCATGCCCTAACAAGGCGACCAAAGCGGCCCCTAGCGCCAGAGTGAACAGCGTTTGCCCCCCGCTGATCTTGCCAATGTAAAGGTTCCCCAGCCCGTTACCCTCACGAGCATAGGGCTGGCAATACATCATCAATACCACCAGGCTCCGGCAAGCAACTCCTGCTGCTGCCAACGTGGCCAACATCGGTACTCCGCGCAATGCCAGTTCGCTGATCACCAACACCTTGGCCACCACGATAAAGATCAGTGCCAACCCACCATTGGTACCTAAGCGACTGTCGCGCATGATCTCCAGCATTTTTTCCCGAGTACGGGCCGAGAAAACACCATCACAGGTATCAGCCAATCCGTCGAGGTGGAAGGCACCGGTAACCAGAGCCAATACCAGCACGTAGCCCAACGCCGCCAGCGGCACCCCACACCAGGGGGCCAATAGGGTAAAGACAGCGCCACCGATTGCACCCACGATCAGGCCAATCAAAGGGAAACCGACGATGCCGCGCTGGTAATTATCCATCGCCAATCCCTGTGTCCAACTGGCGGGCAGCGGGATACGCGTCATCAGTTGCAGGGTGGCCCAAAATAGTCGCAGACTCATTTGATCTTGACCTCAATACCAGAAATCACCAATAGCACCGACTCGGCGGCGGCGGCCAAACGCTGGTTAACACGCCCGGCAATATCACGGAAGTGTCGTGCCAAACGGTTTTCCGGCACGATGCCCATCCCCAGTTCATTGGTGACCAGATAGATCGCCGCCGGACTGCGGGCGCAGGCGGCCAGCAGATCATCGATCTGCCGTTGGATTGCCGTTTCAACCACGGCAAAGTCGATGCTTTCCACCGGCGTCTCCCCGGTCAGGTCAAACATCAGGTTGGCGATCAGCGTGGTAATACACTCCAGGATCACCGCATCTCCCGCCCCCGCCTGTTGGTCGATCACACTGGCCAGTTGCTGGCTCCCCTCCCAGGTACGCCAATGAGCGGGCCGGGCTTGGCGATGCAGCTTGATCCGTTCGGCCATTTCCTCATCGGTGACCACCGAGGTGGCGATATACAACACCCGGTCACTGACACCGCTCGCTAACCTTTCGGCCAGCGAACTTTTGCCGCTGCGTGCTCCGCCGGTGATCAGGATCATTGTGCCTCCGTTTGCTGGTGCTCGGTCATCAAGCGGTAAATTTTATCCATATCAATATGTTCCCGCATCTTATCGGCCAACAGATCAAACTGTTGCTGCTTGTAATCGGCATAATCGAAATCCGGGCCGTCGTAAACCGGCAGCCCTTTACGCTGTCGTAACTGGTTTAGCAGCGCGCGGCAAAAAGGTGCGCTGTCGAATAGGCCATGAATATAGCTGCCCAGCACGTTGCCAGTGGGGTTCACTGCACCGTCAAAGGCGCTGTCCGGCTGCCCATTACGTAGGGAAAGGCGGGAGAAAGGCGTAGCCTCTGAGCCAAGCTGGGTGGTGCCCATATGGATTTCATAACCAACGACGTCCTGCTCGCCACAGCCAGACCAGAGGCCGGGCAACCCAGGCTCACATTGTGCTTTCACCTGAGTTGTGACTTTTTGCGGTGCGAAGCGGGTGGTGACATCCAGCAATCCCAACCCCATCATCTGTTCCACACCGGATTCCACGCCATCAACAATGTGCTTGCCGAGCATCTGGTAGCCGCCGCAAATACCCACGATATGCACTCCGGCCCGGTGCTGCTCCTGTAACGCCGCCGCCAACCCGCTTTGCTGTAGCCACTGCAGATCCCCCAGAGTGTTTTTGCTACCCGGCAGGATAATCAGATCGGCACCGGCCAGCGCCGCCGGGTGCGAAACATAGCGCAGCCCTACATCCGGCTGGGCCGCCAAGGCATTAAAATCGGTAAAGTTGGACATATAGGGCAGTTGTACCACCGCAATGTCCAGCTCATGGCTACTGCCTGTCGGGGCATATTTGCCATTTTGCAACGCCACACCATCCTCATCTTCCAGATCGATATTCAACCAGGGCATCACGCCCAGCACCGGCACACCGGTCAGCGCCTCAATCTGTTCCAAGCCCGAATAGAGCAAGGCAATATCGCCACGGAATTTATTGATGATCACCCCTTTCACCCGAGCTTTTTCTTCCGGTTCTAGCAGTGCCAACGTGCCATAAATGGCGGCAAATACCCCACCGCGATCGATATCGGCCACCAACAGTACTGGCGCATCGGCGATCGCCGCCATGCCCATATTGACGATGTCGCGGTCGCGCAGGTTGATTTCCGCCGGGCTACCCGCCCCCTCCAGCACCATGATGTCGTAGCCGCTGGCCAGGCTGTGATACACCTCGCTAATTTGTTGCTGCAACAGCGGCTTGTACTCGTGATAGCTGACCGCGTCCATATTGCAAGCCACTTTCCCCATCAGCACCACCTGCGCCTGACAATCGCTGGTCGGTTTCAGCAGGACCGGGTTCATTCGCACATCGGGTGCAATACCGGCGGCCTCGGCCTGAAAGATCTGCGCCCGGCCCATCTCTTCGCCACGGGCGGTAATGCCAGAGTTGAGCGCCATATTCTGCGATTTGAACGGCGCACAGCGATAGCCATCCTGCATGAAGATCCGGCACAATCCGGCCACCAGCACGCTTTTACCCACATCAGATGCGGTTCCCTGCACCATCACACACCGTTTCATCATTTATTCTCCACGTCACGCTGGCTGAGCCACGCAAACCATTATTATTTAAGCGCCAAGCCATAGCAGGCGCAACGCGGCAAACAGCAACAGAGCCAATAGCGAGGCCGTCATCATCAGACGCGTGCTACGAGGAATATCTGCCAGCTCGATCTCCCGCCGAGCCTCACCGATCCACGGCTTTTCGACCCGCTGACCAAAGTAGTTGTTAGGACCGCCAAGCCGCACTCCCAGCGCTCCAGCCACGGTCGCTTCCGACCAGGCGCAGTTGGGGCTGGTATGCTGAAAGCGATCGCGCCAGCCGATACGTAACGCCTGGCGATAGTTCAATCCGTGCAGCCGGGCCGCGCAGCTCAGCAGTAGCCAGCTAAGCCGGGCGGGTAACCAGTTGGCGAAGTCATCCATCCTCGCCGGCACATAGCCGATGGCGCGGTATTTCGGCGTTTTATAGCCCACCATTGAATCGAGAGTGTTAACCGCTTTATACGCCATTGCCAACGGTGCCCCACCGATCAGTAAAAAGAACAGCGGCGCAATTACGCCATCCACGCTGTTTTCCGCCACCGTTTCCACCACCGCCCGGGTGATTTGCGGCTCTTCCAGTTGTGAGGTATCCCGCCCGACAATCCACGACAGCTTGCGGCGGCTCTCCTCAAGATCGGCACTTTGCAGGGCCCGGTGAACCTCCATGGCCGCCTGTTCCAGGCAGTGTCCGGCGAGCAGGGTATAAATCAGCCAGACTTCCGCCAACCAGCCCAACCACGGGTGAATATGCTGCATCAGCGTTAAAAAGCCCCAACTGACCAGCCAGACCAACCCTACGACGCCCAGCCACAACAGCCCGCCACCAAGTTTTAGCGCCCTCTCGCTATGGCAAATCCGGCGGATCGCGCGTTGCAGCACCGTGATCAGGCTGCCGATCCAGCGCACCGGATGCGGCCAGTGCGGCGGGTCGCCTAACAGGCTGTCGAGCAGAAAGGCCACGAACCAGGCTAGCAGCGTCATGGCACGCACCTTATAGCCGCGATCGAGAAAACTTGATGGTGGGTTAATGGCATAAAAAAATCCCGACCTCTCGGGCGGGATTTGGGTGTCAACAGGATACGACCAAGCGGTGCAACATAGCTGCACGTATCTCATGACAACCCCCTTCCCACCGAAGGTGTTGAATGTGTGACCAACTGGCCGGTCTTCTGGCTTAGCGTCATCCTTATCCACTCCCTTCCCAATCCTCAGATCAGTGGCGCAGTGGACTCGTCGGCATCACAGCAGCGGGGGCTGCGGGGGAGTTACACCCCCTTCCCAACCACAACCTGTTATCGTTCAGGGTGTGGGTTATCCAGTTGGCAATAATTCGGTTAATTACCACGTTTTCGCTTCAATAAACGCAACGCTTCAATTTATCGCTTAGTTATCATCTCGATAGCCTCGACAATGGCCATGCCATAATAACCTGTTGATATCGCGAATACACGCCAAGATCTGGCATTCACCAGGGCGATAGGTTTATTTTACGCCGGATCAACGGCGATTACCCTGTGTTATCCTGCACGCAAACTTGACAGGGGGAATAGCAAAACCGTGAGTGAACATGGTGGTAACGTACTGGAAATGGCGTTGAAAAGCGGCCTGGATCCGGCCGAGATTATTGATTTCAGCGCCAATATCAATCCATTGGGCATGCCCGCCAGCCTGAAGGCGGCGATTATCGAGCATCTGACCAGCGCCGAATGCTATCCCGACGTTGAATACCGGCGTCTGCATGCAGCATTGGCAGGGGTTCATCACTGCCCGGCGGAAAATATCATGGCAGGCAACGGGGCCACCGAGCTGATTTACGCCATCGTGAACCGGCTACGCCCCCGCACGGCGCTGCTCCTAACGCCTGGGTTTGCCGAATACCGCCGGGCATTGCAGCGGATTGACTGCCAGATTGAGGACTACCCGCTGGACGAAGCCGGTGGATTTCAGCCCGATGAGCGGTTGCTACAGGTGCTGGCCGAGCGCCAACCGGACTGCCTGTTTCTGGCTACCCCCAACAATCCGACCGGGCTGATGCCAGACCCCGCGCTATTGCAGGCCATTGTCGCCTGTTGTCGCCAGCACAATATTGCGTTGATCGTTGATGAAGCCTTTATCGACTTTCTGCCAGATGCGCCGGGGCTGATCCCACAAATGGCGGACTATTCACGCCTCTACATTCTGCGTTCATTAACCAAATTCTTCGCCATTCCCGGGCTGCGGCTCGGCTATCTGGTCAGCAGCGATCGCGCTGGCCTGCAACAGATGAAACAGCAACGCGAACCCTGGACCATCAATGCCTATGCGGCACTGGCCGGCGAAGTGATCCTCGACGATCTCGATTACATCCAGCAAACCCACCAATGGCTGGCAGAGCAGCGTGCTTGGTTGTTTGACGCGCTGACAGCCTTGCCGCACTTGCGTATCTGGCCAGGGGCAGCGAACTATATATTCCTACGCTGCCTGCGCCCCGGCTACGATCTGCAGCAGGCGTTGTTGCAGCACCGCATCCTGATCCGCCACTGTGCCAACTACCCTGGCCTGTCCGCCGACTATTACCGGGTGGCCATCAAGAGCGAAGCGGCCAACCGCAAGCTGATAGCCGCGCTGCAACAGATACTGGAGGAAGGCTAAGGTGCAGGAGTTTTTAGGCATCAAACGTTAATCTTTGATTATCGGAACGGATGCAGTATGGCAATTACGGCGGAGTGGTTGTCTCAAACACCAGGCCGTCGCTATTGCCCAACTTAGGGTAATCGAAATCATGGGCTGGAAAGCGGAACAGGCGGTTACGCCAGCGATCAAACTGCACGCGATAGTTATAGCTATCAGGCAGTTTTTTCATTCTGAACCAGTGCTGGCCGCCATCGGTAGAGACTGTCATATGCAGCGGGTCGTTGAACGCTTTCTCCATCATCAGCAGATCATTACCCGCATAAAGCGTGCCTAAGGCTTTTTTACCGGTTTCCAGCAGCGGTTGCAACGCGCCATTCTCCCGCAACCGGTTCAGGCTATAAAGCCACCGTGGCCGCTGGCGTAAGACAAAATCAAAATCCCCTTGCGGGCTGATGTCGGCCGCAACGATATCTCCGCCCACCCACTGGCTGGACTGGATTTGAGCTGATTTCAGATTGAAATCAAGCAGCAATGAAGCAGTTAACCGATCCTGTTCCCCGGTATTATGGGGCTGATTACTGACTATCACCCGATCGCCGCCGTTATAGTACCAACTGGCCGCATAGAGAGCAGGGTCGATCCCGCGTTCCGTTAACAACCTGACCAGATCGAATACCTGTTGCCAATGCTGGCCGAGATCGTCCGACCGGTAGAGTTTACCCTGTTGAACCAGCAGCAAGCTCTGCGCTCCAGAGAGCCCCAAAAGCTGATAAGTCTGGTTACCACCGGGGGCTTGCCACTGGGGTAACCAACACCAGTTACGCCCACCATCGGCAGAATAAAATACGGCATCTTTACTATAAGAACGGGCGCCGAACACCACCAGGCAATGCCCCTGAGCATCACACTGTTGCTCAGCCACGTAGCCCAAAAAACGGGCGCTGACACGCAGCTTGCCATTCTCTTCGATGATGAGTTGGCTGACCGGGATCGTGGCGCTGTCATCATAGCTCCGATGCCGGATTGTTCCACGGCCAACCTTAGCCTCCAGCATCAAACGTAACATGGTGGTATCAGGGGATATCTGCAGGTTTAACAAAGGGGGACCAATGTCTGCCAGCACATCGATCTGCACCGAATTTTCATAATGATAGATCAGCGTATTCTGGTCACGCTCAATATTCGTGATCCGTGTATTTATTACATCGCTGATACCCGTCAACAGCATCCCTTGTTGAAAACTGCTCAGGCGTTCCCCACTCATAACTACCGCAGGACGTTCTGCCTGATAATTTCGCTGCCACTGCCAGTCGGGGGCAAACCCGGCAAAGCTGTCGATATAAAACAGCATCCAGGAAATGATAAGCCCCAGTGCCAGCAGGATGATGCGCGTTAGGCTATTGCTGAACATCAGGGGACTTCCTGAATATAGGCTTTGCCACCGTTGCGTTTTTTAAACAATACCAACAGTTGGCGGGCAAAGACAAAGCGCGCCGCACTGAGCGAGTTCCTGCGCGTTATCCAAGTGCAGACCTCCACCAACAGCATGAACACGCAGAAAATCATGATGCTCATCAGAGCAAAGTCATAAAACATGACTGCGGCGTCCAGCCAGTCCCACTTATCCGGCACACTGCCCTGCTCCCACCAATCATGCAGGGTGAAAAACACCAGCAACACCAGTAAAAAAGAGCAGCAGCCAAACATCACTTTATACATCAGCTTGAGCTGTTGAAAAGAAACGGCAATCCCGCCGAGCTTGAGATAGGCGCTGCCATCCCTTTCATTACACAGGCCCAGCACCGCATTATCTTGCTGATTGACCACCAACATCAGCGGATCTTCGGCCGCCAGGAAGAACGGATGTTGCCGATAGAACAGCGGATTAAGGTCTTCCATCAGCGAGTTAATTCCGCTACGAAATGAGAACCGCTCTCCATTGCAGCTAAATTGGTACTCGATAAAATCCCGGCGGCTTTTGCCTCCGCCGGTAAAATCGCGGCGGGCGCTAACATCGGCAGCCTCTCCGCTCACGCTGGTCAAGGTGACTTTATCGGCCAATAGCAAATCATTCGGCAGCAGCGCATCCAGATCGTTAGCCAATTCTTTGCTGGCCTGTAGTGAAGGCGCACCGCCTCCCGGCTCGGTTAATGATTCGGTGGTGGTAATGCAAAGGGAAGTGTCGCCTTGTTTGACGCTCTCCAGCCCTTTTAACAACCTACGCGTGTGACGGCTGGTTCCCACCATCAGCGTATGAAACGAAGCCACGAACCACCAGCAACCAAAGATGAAAACAAAAAGCAGTAGCACCATCACCCAGATATTCAGCAACTGGAAATAACCCACTGCTGAGAGCGTCATCACTATGATCGCGCCCACCAGCTTCATCAACGCAGCCGGTTTGCTAAGGTCGGCCAGCTTCGGTTGTAGCTCCCCCTTTTCAGGCGAAACCAGCCAATGCAGCCAGTAGCTGCCATCAGCCAACTGATGGGCACCGATATACACACGATCCCCCGATACCAAACGGTATAACACTTTGGCATCAACAAACTGTTTGCTGTAGGTATAGAACACCTTGTCCCCGGCCAAAATGCGCCGTAGCTTACTTTCGCTGGGCGCGTTGAGATTGTGGCAGATAAAGGACAGCTCATAGAAGCAGATTTTTTTCATGGTTGCTAACGACCAGGCACGGATTAAAAACGATGTTCGAGCAACTTATCCTGCTCTACGGGATAGGCTTTACCATCGAACTTGAGCTCGACGCGAGTCTTGGCAACGATGCTGTTGCTTTCCACACAGTCCTCCCCTTTTTTGCTGGCTTCCTTGTGCGTCGCCATCGTCTGTAGCTGCAGATCCTGGAAGCCGTTGTGTGCGTTCTTGCCAAGCGCCAATGCGCGATGGGTCGTGGCAAAATCCCCGACACACTGGCCATCCCACTCACCGCTATATTCATTCATGGTGAGATTGTTGAGCACCAGAGTGACTTGCCGATCTTGCAGGGTATAGAGGTTAAGGCGTTCGATGCTAAGGGGATTGACCGAGGAGGATCCACGGTGGATAAAACGCACCCCGAAGGCGCGTATCGCCGGAGATAATTGATAGCGCGCGGTGTCGATGGTCACGCTACTGGTGTAGATGGCATCATCCATAATCGCCCTGGGATGATATTTGCTAGCCAGCACCTTACCGGTCTGGCTATCAACCACCAAAACGGCGACGTCAAAGTCGGTAAAATCGGGTTGGGCCTCTTCCTTGGGTTCCAGCATCAGTACCGCAATGGTTTTATCCGGGGCATAGGGCCACACCTTACAGGTGGACAGCTCGGTATTCATGCTCACTTTGGCGGCGAAGGGTTTAGCCAGATCGGCCAGGAGGGGCTGGCAATCGGCCAGAGAAGAAAAAGAAACCAGGCATAACGCCAACACACCTATCACCCTGTTCATAGCAACATTCCCTGTAATTTTTTAATTAACTCATGTGGTTAAAAGTTGTGCGACAGCACAGTATCAAGCGCACATAGCTAGCAGGGAATCTAACGATAAAATTGGCACAAATCCAGCCGCTTGTTATTTTTTGAGATCAACAGGGGAGACTGCTGGCAGCTATCGCAAAGTCACTGCCAGCAAACTAGGGTTAATAAATTGATAGACTCAGATCACACCGCTGAGCAGGCCGAGCCCCAGCAGCGATGAGCCGCCGCCAATCACCCGCGCCCAGCCACTGTGCGTAGACGAAGATGCCATCAGATAGCCGATACCCAACCCCGCCACGTGCAGCAGCACCGTTGCAATCACCATGCCGGAAAGCGCCGCCACCGAATGGGAAAGCTCCGCACCGTGGGCCAGACCGTGGAAAATGGCAAAAGCGCCAATAATCAACGCGCCCGTTATCGCCGACAGTTTCAGCTGTAAGGCAACCATCACACCTATGCCCAGCAGCGAGGCGGCAACGATAAACTCAGTGCCAGGTACGGTGACGCCTGCCATGCCAACCAACGCGCCGGTCAGCAGCAAACCAGCAAATGCCAGCGGCGCCAGCCACCACTGCTTGGTATTCATGGCGCTCCAGATACCCACTAGAACCATGGCGACCAGATGGTCCATCCCGGTCAGCGGATGGATAAAGCCTTCGGTAAAGCTTAATACGTGATGCGCGCCGCCGTCATGGCCCACATGAGCAAAGGCCAGCATGGGGAACAGCGCCAGTAGGGATACAGCCACAGCTTTGACATTAATACGCATAATGAATACCTAAATTTTCCAGTGAATGAAGGTGATGGTTTTACTCATAAAAACAGTTGATTACGTTATAAATTCATCCTTAAACCTGCCTTGAAAGTCGGTTGGCGGCAATCAGCGCCTGCCCCAGAGCCAGACCGCCATCGCCTGCCGGTAAACGAGATGGCAGCAAGACTTGTAATCCGTCTAACTGCTGGATCAATAGTTGCCGCAGCAGCGCGTTGTGCATCACTCCACCGGACAGCACGACGGTGTTGATGCCGTATTGCTTTGTCGCGTAGCGAGCCAGTGCGGCAAACCCCTGGGCCAAGGCAACATGGAACGCATAAGCTCGCTGTGCCGGGGGGGCCTGATAGGCCAGCCATTGCCGCCAGAAGGCGGCCAGATCCAGCTGATTACCAAGCAGCGGCAGCGAAACCGGCGGCTGATGAGGTGAACTTTGCCACGCCAAAGCTTCCAACTGGCAGGCAGCCTCCCCCTCCCAGGAAATTTGTGGCGGCACGATCTGCAATGCTGCGGCCACCGCATCAAACAAGCGCCCGGCGGAAGAGGCCAACGGCGAGTTGATTTGCCGTTCTACCGCCCGCAGTAAGATTGTCGCCTGCGGTTGAGGAATTGCGGCGGCCTCTGGCAACGTCTGCCAATCGGGGACAAAACGCTGTAACTGGGCCAACAGGTTGCGCCACGGCTGGCGAGCGGCCACATCGCCCCCCGGCAATGCCACTGCGGGCAACCCGCCTAAATACTCACAATGCTGATAATCCACCAGCAGGCATTCACCGCCCCACAGTTGCCCGCCAAGACCATATCCCAGCCCATCCAACGCCAGACCAATCACCTTACCGCCGTCGCGCGGCCAGCCATGTTCCGCCAGGCAGGCAACCAGATGGGCATGATGATGCAGCGTGGTGACACAAGGGATCGCCCGCTCATTGGCCAACGCCTGGCCCTGCTGGTGGCTGAGATAGCCGGGGTGAGCATCGATGGCGATCGCCTGTGGCACCACACCGTATATTTCGCCAAACAGCGCCAGCAATTGCTGCTGCTGTTGCCGGGTGGTTTCATCCCCTAGCGAGCCTAGATGCTGGCTGACCACCGCCCGGTCATCCCACAGCAGGCAGAAGGTATTCTTGCTGTCGGCTCCCAGCGCCAGAATAGTCGGTTGGGTGGTAAAGCCAGGGGGTAATGGCATCGCATCCGGGACATAGCCACGTGCCCGGCGCAACATCTCGCTACCCTGCCCGGTCAAGCGAACTAGAGAGTCATCGGCTCGCTGGACGATCTCACGGTTATGCAGCAGCCAGACGTCGGCCACACCAGCGAGTTCTTCCAGTGCCTGTTGATTGCTCAGAGCTGGTGGTTTACCTGCCGGGTTGCCGGAGGTCATCACCAGTGGCCGCGCGGTCTGTTGCAATAACAGATGTTGCAGCGGATTTGCCGGTAACATCACCCCTATCTCATTGAGCCCCGGCGCAATCTCGTCGCACAACGGGCTTTGTGGGTGAGCCGCCACCAGCACTATCGGTGCGGGTGGGCTACGCAACAGTTTTAGCAGTGCCGTCGGTTCCACGACCTGAGCACATTGTTGCAGCCAGTGAGTATCCGGCATCATCACCGCCAGGGGCTTGGCAGGGCGATGTTTGCGCGCGCGCAGGCGCTGTACCGCAGCAGAATTGGTAGCATCACAGGCAAGATGAAAACCGCCGATCCCCTTCACCGCGACGATCTGCCCGGCAATCAGCGCCTCAGCGGCCAGTTGCAGCGCATCGTCGGCGCTGGCGGTGGCTTTGCCTGCTGCATCGCTGAGCCACAGTTGTGGGCCACACTCTGGGCAGGCGGTAGGCTGTGCATGAAAACGACGGTCGGCAGGATCCTGATACTCCGCCAGGCACTGCGGGCACAGCGGGAAAGGCTGCATCGAGGTATTGGGCCGATCGTAGGGCATCCGGCGGATGATGGTGAAACGTGGGCCACAGTGGGTGCAGTTGATAAACGGATAGTGATAGCGCCGGTTATGCGGTGAGTTCAGCTCTGCCAGGCAGGCATCGCAGGTGGCCGCATCCGCCACGATATGGGTATCCACTTGCCCTGCACCGCTAGTGGCAATGGTGAAACTCGCTGGCCGTTGCGGCCAGTTAAATGGTGAAGAAATGACGCTATCGATCCGCGCCAGGGGCGGGCACTCTTGCGGCAGTATCCGCAAAAATTCCGTTATGGCGGGAGATTGCCATAGCTGTACGATCACCCCGGCGCCATCATTGCTGACCTCGCCGCACAGGTTAAAGCGCCGCGCCAGCAGCCAAACGTAGGGCCGAAATCCGACCCCTTGCACCTTGCCCTTGATCCGCAGGCGAAGGCCGTTGCTGCTGGCGATATTCTCCGGCTCAAAATCTGCCATGTTGTCTCGACTCTCCTGTTAGTCCAGCGATCAATCTGTATCTCCCTCACCCCAACCCTCTCCCCAAGGAGAGGGAGCTGATTCGGTGCCGTGGTTGAGTACCGCGACCGACCTGTTGTCCTCAGCCACGATCAGGTGACTCTCTGTAACTGAAGCAAACTCGGTCGGTCCCCTCTCCCTGCGAGAGAGAGCTGATTCGGTGCCGTGGTTGAGTACCGCGACCGACCTGTTGTCCTCAGCCATGATCAGGTGACTCTCTGCAACTGAAGCAAACTCGGTCGGTCCCCTCTCCCTGTGGGAGAGGGTTAGGGTGAGGGTGAGGGGTCAGTCCCCACGGCCAAACACCTAACAGATCCGTGGCAAAGGCTCATCCAGCGGCAGATCCAGCCGGCGGGAAACCCCGAACAGCCCGGTGAGGCTCACCTGCTGGCGCTCGGTGGTATGACCAATCACCGCCGCATCGCGCCCCAGCGGATGCCGATGCAGAGCAGCCAATACTTCCGCCTCAGCCTCGGGCGCCACCACCAACACCAGCTTGCCTTCGTTGGCAAAGTTGAGCGCATCCAGCCCCAGCAGTTCGCAAATTCCCCGCACCGCCGGTTTCAACGGCAGTGCCGCCTCGGAAATCGCCATGCCACAACCGCTAGCGGCGGCAAACTCATGCAGCACCGCCGTTACGCCGCCACGAGTCGCGTCACGTAAAGCACGCACCCCGGCAATCGGTAACAAAGGAGCAATCAGCGGAGCCAGCAGCGCGCAATCGCTGCTTAATTCACTCTCCAGGCCCAGCCCTTCACGCAGGTTCAGGATGGTTGCGCCATGATCGCCCAAGGTGCCGCTGACAATAATGCTGTCCCCAAGGCGGATGTTCGCAGCCCCCCAATTGACGCCAGCCGGGATGGTTCCCAAACCGGTAGTATTAATAAAGATTTTGTCTGCCGCGCCACGGGGCACCACTTTGGTATCGCCGGTCACAATCTGGATCCCGGCCTGCTGCGCCGTGCTGGCCATCGACTGGACGATGCGTTCCAGCGTGGCATACGGCAACCCTTCCTCCAGGATCATGGCGCAGCTCAGATAACGCGGCTGGGCACCACTGACGGCCACGTCGTTAGCGGTGCCGCAGACCGCCAGTTTGCCGATATCACCACCGGGGAAGAAAATGGGGTCGATAACATAACTGTCGGTCGATACGGCCAGACGATCGCCCGAGGTGGCAAGCTCATCCAGTGAAATTCGTGCCTGATCTTCCCGGGTATTTAATGCCGGATTGGCAAAGGCGGGCAGCATGAGTTCTTCAATCAGGGATTGCATGGCGCGGCCACCGCTACCATGGGCCAGAGTAATTTCTCGCCCGTTGTTCTCTTCACGCATTATGCGGTCTCCCTGCGATACTGATAGTAAGCCGAGCAGGCCCCTTCCGAGGACACCATCAAGGCACCAAAGGCGTTCTCTGGCGTACATTGCTTGCCAAACAGCGGGCAGGCATCCGGTTTGCAGCGCCCGGTCAACACTTCACCACAGCGAGAACGCGGATCGTCCGCTACCCGCTGCGCCTGCGGTTTAAACCGCAGCTCTGCATCAAAATCCGCATACTCCGGTTTGATCTGCACGCCAGAATGGGCAATCTCACCCAGCCCGCGCCATTCGCTACTGTCTTTCAGGCCAAACACCTCTGCCATCGCCCGCTGGGCCAGAAGATTGCCCTGTTCCGGTACGATGCGCCGGTATTGATTTTCTACCGCACGGCGGCCATCACGCAGCTGTTCCAGCAGCATCACCAAACCCTGCAGAATGTCTAACGGCTCAAAGCCGGTCACCACCAGCGGCTTATGATAATCCGCAGCAATGAACTGATAGGGCGCGTTGCCGATTACCATGCTGACGTGGCCCGGTGCCAGGAAGCCATCGATGCGCACATCGGGCTGCTGCAACAGGCTGCGTAAGGTGGGGATCAGAGTGATATGTTGGCAAAACAGGGTGAAATTGCGCAGCTGACGCTGGCGGGCTTGCTGCAAGGTCAAGGCGCTGGCGGGCATGGTGGTTTCAAAGCCCAGGCCAAAAAACACCACTTCGCGCTGTGGGTTATCCGCCGCCAGCTGTAGCGCATCCAGCGGCGAGTACACCACCCGGATATCGGCACCACGGCGGCGGGCATCCAGCAACGACCCATTGCGGCCAGGAACCCGCATCGCATCACCGTAGGTGCAAAAAATCACCTCCGGATGGGCGGCAATCTCCAGGCAGCTATCAATGCGCCCCATCGGCAATACGCAAACCGGGCAACCGGGGCCGTGGACAAACTCCAGGCTGTCCGGCAACAGTTGGTCAAGACCGAACTTGAAGATCGCATGAGTGTGGCCACCGCAGACTTCCATCACCTGTAGCGGCAAGCGCTGCGACTGGGGAATGGCTAACATCAGCGTTTCGATGCGCCGTAACAGCGCCTGGCATAACGCCGGATCGCGGAATTCATCAACGTAGCGCATTGGCATCCTCGTCATCCCGTGCCAGCCCGACGGCGCGCATATGCTGCAATGCTGCCAGCGTTTCCAGCGCTTCCTGTTCATCGAGCAGGCTCATGGCAAAGCCGACGTGCACCAGCACCCACTGGCCGATCAGATCCTGCGGTGAGCCTTCACAGACCAGCGCGATATTGATCCTGACCGCCACGCCGCACACGTCGGCCCAGGCCAGTTGGTGGATATCCTCCCCCACTGCGGTCACCTTGCCGGGCACACCGAGGCACATTATTGTTCCCCCAGCCAGTTCAGCCAGAGATCCATCCCCTCGCCGCTAGTCGCCGACAGTGCGATCACCTGGATGGACGGATTAACCTGGCGGGCAAACTCGATGCATTTCTCTACAGAGAAATTAACGTAAGGCAGCAAATCGATCTTGTTGATAATCATCAGCGTTGCGGCAGCAAACATATGAGGATACTTCAGCGGCTTGTCTTCCCCTTCCGTCACCGACAGCACTGCGACCTTATGCCGTTCGCCCAGATCGAAGCTGGCCGGGCAGACCAGGTTGCCGACGTTCTCGATAAACAGCAGGCTGTGATCCTGCAAATCCAGGCGGTGTGCCGCGTCGTGTACCATCTGCGCGTCCAGATGACAGCCCTTGCCGGTATTAACCTGAATGGCCGGTACGCCCGTGGCGCGAATACGCTCGGCATCGTTACTGGTTTGCTGGTCGCCCTCAATCACCGCGCAGGGCAATTTGCCCGCCAAACGTTCCAGCGTGGCCGTCAGCAAGGTCGTTTTGCCCGACCCGGGGCTGGAAACCAGGTTCAGCACCAGAATATGCTGCGCGGAAAAGTGTTCGCGGTTGTGGGCCGCCAGATGGTTGTTCTTGCTCAGTACGTCCTGTTCAATCTGCACCAGACGGCGCTGCCCGATACCCGGTGCATGGCTGCCCGCCTCGCCGTGTCCATAGTGCAGGTCTTGCGAATGTGGTTGCACCTCTGGCGTAAAGCATTCCGCCGCAGCGACACCTGCGTAATGGTGATGCACATCGCCCTGGTGGTAATAGTGATGGTGATGATGGATCACCACGCCTGCCGGTGCTTGATGTTCCCCGTCGTGGTGGTGATGATGATCAGGATGATGGTGGTGAGCATCATGATGGTCGTGATGATGGTGGTCGTCATGGTGATGATGTTCATCACCTTCGATGGTTTTTTCGCCACTGGCGCAACCGCAAGTCGTACACATCGTTATTCACTCCTCAAAATTATTCCACTTCCAGCTGCTTTAACCGCAGGCTGTCACCGCTCTCAACGCGCAGTTGGTGGCCGCCGCACTGAGGGCAACCTTCATCATGTTGTTCAATCTGCACGCTCATGCTGCAACTCCAGCACCAGGCGCGGGCCGGTTGGTAGTCCAGCAATAGCTGGCACCCCTCTGCCAGCGTATGGCGGGATGCCGAGGCGAAACTGAAACGCAGCGCGTGCTCTTCAATACAGGAGAGCGCCCCAATTTCCAGCCACACCGCCGTCACCCGTTTAGCTCCGTGCTGCCGAGCCTGCTGCTCTATCAATTCCATCGTGCTCAGGCACAGGCTGATTTCATGCATCTACGCCGTTCTCTGTGACAGACCAAATAGCGCCCTGCGCCCAGGATTACTGGGGATGTTGCCATCCACCACCGGTAGCGAAAGCGCCATCCGCGCACTCTGTTGTGCTAACGCCAGCGCCTGCTCGGCCCCCAGATGGCGATCCAACGGAGACATCAGTGAACAGGCCAGGTATTGCCCGCAGCCCGCAATCTCACCGACGATAAACCTCACGCTGCCGCAAGGCAGATTCAGCGCCAGCTTGTCCCCTACCGCATAGGGTTGCCAAACCTGTTCTGGTCCGGGCAACACTAGCAGGCTAAGCATCCACGGCGTGAGAATGGTGCCAACCCACTGCTGTTCAAACAGTTGAAAACCACAGGCACACACCGGGATTTGCGGTTGGAAAAACGGCAAATCCTGCATCTCACCGTCGGCGATCGCCTGAAAGGCGGTTTCCAACAGCGCGCTGGGGTTGAGCTGAAAACCGTTAGTCACAGTCTGCATTCGCCACCTCTTTTGGCTCCGCCACCACGCCGCTCTCTTGCAACGCCAGCAACACCTGGGCCAACGCTGGCTCAATCGCCTGGCTGACGACGGCGCTCAGACCAATTCCGGGCTCCAGCGATTCTGGCACCACGCCCACCAAGGTGAGCCGACGGGGAAACTCATCCGTCAGCCGCAGCGCCATCAGCACGTCGGAAAGCCCCAGTTGATGGGGCGAAACCTTACGGGTAAACAGCGCCGGGATCTCTTCGTCATACAGCACCGCGACGCTGCCCGGTTTGGCACCGGTCAACACCGCATCCGCCACAATCAAATGATCGCGATCGGCCATCATTTCCATCAGTTCCATCCCCGAGGTGCCGCCGTCCAGCACCTCAACATGGGCAGGTAAGCGATAGCGTTGCTCAAGCGCTTCGACGATACGCACGCCCACCGCTTCATCGCCCAACAACAAATTACCTATGCCTAATACCAAGATTCTCATTACAACACCTTGACCCTGGTCACTTCATTGCCGGTGGTGTCTACAATATGTACCGCACAGGACATGCACGGGTCGAACGAGTGGATAGTTCGCACCACCTCCAGCGGTTTGCTCGGATCGGCCACCGGCGTGCCAACCAGCGAACGTTCATAAGGACCGGGCTCATCGTTAAAGTTGCGGGGTCCGGCGTTCCAGGTTGAGGGCACTACCGCCTGATAGTTGGCGATCTTGCCGTCCTTGATCACCACCCAGTGCGACAATGCACCGCGCGGAGCTTCGATAAAGCCCACGCCCCGGATCTCACCGGTCAATGGAATATTCGGTGGGATAAAGGTTTCATGGTCGCCACTGCCGATATTGCTCACCAATGCCTGCCACTGCTGACCCAGGGTTTCATGCAGCACGCAGGCATGCACCGTACGCCCTACAATGCGGCCCAGGGTCGACGGCAGTTGATCGGCGGTTAGCGCTTTGCCAGTCAGGGCCTGGTAGTGACTGTTGACCTTGGCAAAATATTTCTGGGTTGGTGGATGCTCGGCTTGCAGGGTACACAGCAGCCAGGCCAACGGCCCCATCTCTACCGCTTTGCCGTAGAAGGTTGGCGCTTTTACCCAGGAGTATTTGCCATCTTCCTGCCAGCCGGTGTAGTTAGGCCGGGTCAGCCCTTCCCACGGTGCCAGCGGTTCATCGTCCTGATACCAGGCGTGTTTACCGCTCTCCTGAATGCCCTTGATCAGATACTCATCGCGCTGGTTGGCGATCGGACGGAACTTGCCGTTCTCCAGATAGCCACCCGGCATCAGGAACTGGTCGCCTTTACGATCGATCGGCAGCTCCGGCACGCAGAGATAGCAGTCTGAGCCTTTGCCGAGGGTTAGCCACTCAGGGTAATGCGCCGCGATCACCGCGCTGTCCACCAGATAAACCTGCTCGATAAAGTCGCCCAGGCGATCGATAAAGGTTTTCAGGTACATCAGCCGCTCGAGGTTCAACACGCTAGGGGCATCGAGGTTGATCGGGTTAGCCACCCCGCCCACCGCCAGGTTCTGAATGTGCGGCGTTTTACCGCCCAGTATTGCTACCACGCGGTTGGCATCACGCTGGCATTCCAGCGCCTGCAAATAGTGGGCAACGGCGATCAGGTTAATCTCCGGCGGTAACGCCATGGCCGGGTGCCCCCAGTAGCCATTGGCAAAGATGCCAAGCTGGCCGCTGGCGACCAGATCCTTGATCTTCTGCTGCACCCGGGTGAACTCTGCAGCGCTGTTCAACGGCCAGCTGGACAGGCCACTGAGCAAATCGGCAGCCTTCTGCGGATCGGCCTTCAGCGCAGAGGTCACGTCCACCCAGTCCAGCGCCGAGAGCTGGTAGAAATGCACGATATGGTCGTGAATGCTGTGGGCGGCCGCAATGATATTGCGGATGTATTGGGCATTGACCGGGATCTCCATCCCCAGCGCATTTTCCACCGTCCGCACGGAGGCTAACGCGTGAATGGTGGTGCACACGCCGCAGATCCGTTGGACGATCATCCACGCGTCACGCGGGTCGTTACCTTGCAGGATCTCTTCCATTCCGCGCCACATGGTGCCGGAGGACCAGGCTTTAACCACCTTGCCGTCTTCGATTTCACAGTCGATGCGCAGGTGGCCCTCAATACGGGTGACGGGATCAATGGTGATGCGTTGGCTCATGCTCTACCTCTAACTGGTTGTTTTCATTCTTGTGTTGATGCGCAGGCAGCACCGGTAACAACCGGATCAACAGGATGTACGCACAAACTTCAATTGCCACAAAGCCGATGGAGATCAGCAGTTCGCTGGCCGTCGGGAAATAGTGGTAGCCATTGCCAGGGTCGTAGGCCAGCAACGCGTAATTCAGCCGCCAGAACGACGCCCCGCAGACCATGCTCAGCGCGCCGAGAAACAGCAGGCGTGAGTTGCGGCGGTTACGCTTCCAGCGGAACATCACCAGCGGCACCAGCATCAACAGCGTTTCCACCCAGAACGAGATGGCAAAGCGATCGAGATGCCACAGATAGTCCGTTTTGCCGCGCCAGATCAGTTCCCCAAAGCGCAGCACAATAAACAGCAGTAAGAACCCATCGATGATGTAGGTCATGCGGGCAAACAGCGGCGTTTCCTCCGGCCCTTTGCCCCGCAGCCCGGCCTGCACCAGCGAGCCTTCAAATATCACTATCGAGAAGCCCAGTATCCCCGCCGTCAACAGCGAGAACAGCGGCAGCATTTCGTAGCTTTGCCACAGCGGGTGGATTTTGATCCCCGCAGCAATCATCAGCGACCCCATGGAGGACTGGTGCATGGTTGGCAGCAATGCGCCAAGGGCGATCACCAGGAACATCACCTTGTTGAGCCGTTTGAGCGACACCTTCCAGCCCAGCCGCTCCAGCAGCGCCGGGGCAAATTCCAGCGCCACGATGCCCACGTAGATCGTCATACAGACCGCGGTTTCAAACAGCACCGACGAGGTGTTGAAATGGCCGGGAATATAAAAGTAAGGCAGGTTCCAGTAACGGCCGACATCGATGGTGATCGACAGCCCGCCCAGCGAATAGCCGAACAGGCTGGCTAACAGCGCAGGCCTCACCAGCGGGTGATATTCCCCCCGGTTGAACACATACACCGCCCAGGCTAACGCCCAGCCGCCGCAGGCCAAACCGGTGCCCACCAGCAGATCGAATGCAATCCAGATACCCCAGGGGTAGCCGCCGTTCAGATCGGAGACATCGCCCAACCCCAACACCAGACGTTTGAGGATCAGCAACAGGCACAGCACCACAAAGGGTGCCAGCATCATCACCGGCCAGCTCACCAGCCGCCCGCCGAGTGGCTGCGTTTTATGCGTCGTCATGTTTATCGTCCTTCTTGTCCTGACGCTCGTTTCGCTGGTTGCGCTGCACCAGGAAGGTGATCCCGGCCAGAGCGGCAAACGGCAACACCATACCTTTGTACAGCGTGTGCTGGATATGCTCGGAACGCGCACCGGTTGACAACGCCTCCAGCGCTGGCAAACCGAGATCCTCGAAAGGCACACCGGTCAGCACTAGCACCTGCGTTCCGCCGCCCTCATGCTCGCCATACAGATGCGGTTGGTAATGCGGCAGCGGATGTTCGTAATGGTCGTTACCCTGTAGGGTTTGGCGCGGGTAACGGTAATTCTCACCGGGCTTGCTGGCCAGACGCTGCTTGGCTTCGGCCATTAACTGCTCGCGGGTGCCAAAGATCACCGCCCCGGTTGGGCAAACCTCGACACAGCCTGGCAACCCGCCCTGATCCAGCCGGGCCACGCCTTTCTGGTTACAGAGTTCGCATTTGTGGATCTTGCCGAACGGGTTGTCGTAGTCGTATTTCGGCACGTTGAACGGGCAGCCCACCATGCAGTAGCGGCAGCCGGTACAGACATCCGGGTTGTAATGCACGATGCCGGTTTTGGCATCTTTATGCAGCGCCTGAACCGGGCAGACAGAAACGCAGTTGGGATCGACACAGTGCATGCACTGCTTTTTGATATAGGCGTAGCCGTTGTCCACCTGATCTTTGTGCTTGCCGTCTCCGCTGGTCCACACCTGAATAATGTTGTTGGTGTAAGGGCTGAGCTTATCGTTGTTCGACCAGGTCGCTTCGGTACCCGCGTAGGCATAGGTTTCGCCATGCGGTTCATCGGTATGGTTGATACGTTGGCATTTGCTGACACAGGCCTGGCAACCCACGCACAGGGTTGAGTCATACAGCATGCCCAGCGAGTTGGGGATGGGCAGCTTGTTCTCCGGCCCGGCCTGCGCCGCAGGGGCAACCCCTGCCAGCATCGCGCCACCGCAGGTCAGTTTTAGAAAGTTACGTCGATTCACGGCTTACTCCTTGCTTGGCGGCTGCTCGTCGTCTTTACGCTGCGTTTTCTGCTGCCGCCCCAGCTCTTTCACCGCCATCAGGCTGACACCGGCAACCAGGCCGACCACGCCGCCAAGCAATCCCATCGCCGTTGGGCTGACGTGGCCCCCTTCCGGACTGAGCACCCCGGGTTTGGCGTTTCGTGGGGTAGGATTTTCGACGCTGGCCAACTGGGCGATCCCTTTAGTAAAACCGATGCCCTCCTCGTTACAGCCGTAGCATGGATGGCCGATCCCGACCGGCCAGATGCCACCGCCCACGTCGCAGAACTCCAGCGTTGAGCAGTTACCGTAGGTTTCTGGCCCCTTGCAGCCAAGGTGATACAGGCACCAGCCCTGCCGATGACCTTCATCACCAAACTGTTTGGCAAAACGCCCGGCGTCAAAGTGCGGACGACGCTCGCAGTTTTCATGGATCAGACGGGCATAGGCGAATTCGGGGCGATTTTTCGCATCCAGCGCCGGTGGCCGTTGGTAGGTGATGATATGGGCCACCGTCGCCAGGAAGTTGTGCGGGTTGGGCGGGCAGCCGGGGATATTGATGACGGTTTTGCCGGGTAAAATATCCTGCAGGCTGACCGCGCCGGTCGGGTTAGGTCCGCTGGCCGCGACGCCGCCCCAGGCGGCACAGGAACCGATGGCGATCACCGCAGCGGCGTGCTCCGCCGCATTACGGATATGCTCAACGATCGGCTTACCGGCCACCATGCAGTAGACGCCGCCATCCTTCATCGGAATGGAGCCATCGACCACCAGCACGTATTTCCCTTTGTATTGCTCAATCGCGCGGTGCTTGTTTTCTTCCGCCTGTTCACCGAATGCAGCAGAGAGGACTTCGTGGTATTCCATGGAAATCACGTCAAGCAACAGGTTCTCGATCGTTGGGTGAGTGGCCCGTAACAAGGACTCCGTACAGCCGGTACATTCCTGAGCCCCGATCCAGATAACCGGTGGCCGCTGTGGCGAACCTACCGAGTCGGCTATTTCGGCGGCGGCTTTGGTGCTGAGCCCCATGGTGGCGGCCAGTGCCGCACATAACTTCATAAAATCGCGGCGATTCACGCCATCCCGGAAAAATGTTTGATTTTCCCTTATCATTATTATCTATCCCCTGTTGATGACCGACATGCAAGCCCGTAAACACAGTATGCGGGTGGTTAATATATTGTTATTTTCTGGCTACCCTGAGTTGATCTTTATCAACCTTTGCTGAGGTAACAGTTAATATTTGCGTAACATGAGAAAAATCGCTTCAGCAAAAAATATTTTTCTTGCATATTTATCTGGCTGGATTTATTCGCGCACGTATTTAAATAACAATAACTCTCATTACCTTTTAAATTAAAAATCCTAAGCCCGTTAAATAAGTCGCCAAGCAAACAACAAGAATAATAATGTATTCACATGCGTCGTTTTGTAACAATTAATATCCCCCCTGCTTCAGCATAAGCTTTACGACACAATCAAGCGTGATGAGTATAGGAAAGCCCGGGGCAGGAAAACACGTAATATGCCGTTTTAGTTTATAATTTTATTGCAGAGTCATCAGCGGGGCCTTGCTTGCTAACGGTGTTGCAGGATGTCGACCTTTTACCGGGTTTTTCCTACTACTGCGACGGCTGGCGGGGATTGGTCATCATGCAATCCATCGTGAATTAGTCAATGAATGACTTTGCTAATCCCTCTGACTCGCGCGTGCCGGGGGGCTTATGTTGCACGAGGCCATAACAATATTGTATCGACGCTGGATTTAAATCACCAACCTCCCCTAATCATACCAACCAAATATGCTATAGATTGAGTCCTTGGACTGAACATAGCGCTTGCTGTTTTGAAAAAAAAAGCAACCAACCCGCTTTATTCTCTTGCGAAAAGCTAAAACTTGACCTCAAGCAAACTTCATCTACCCCGCGCACGAGTATACTTATTAAGAGGTGATCTAATTATCAAGCTGAGAGATAACTTTGCATGGCTAATATTACCAATGCAACTTCATTAATGTAGACGGCTTTATTCGCTACAGGTTAGCACTTTTAATATATCACACCACGGTTGCCTGGCTTAAAACGTCTTGCCAAGAGACATCATGGGTTAATAGCAAACCAGACATCAGGCGTTATCGGCAGCGAAATAGGCCAGCACAGGGAGCACTATCATGAACGATAACCACAACCCGGACCTGCTTCATCACCCGTTCAGCCGCCGTAAGCTAATCAAAACCGGCTCGGCTACCGGCTGTTTACTGGCCGCCACTTCGGGGCTGGTGCTGCCCTTCCGTAAAACCGCCGCCGCCGAACCATTGCCAAATGCCCAACAGCCGGAAGACAAAGTGGTCTGGAGTTCTTGCACCGTAAACTGCGGCAGCCGCTGTGCGCTGCGCCTGCACGTGCGGGATGACGAAGTATACTGGGTGGAAACCGACAACACCGGCAACGATCACTATGGCAACCATCAGGTGCGGGCCTGCCTGCGCGGGCGCTCTATCCGCCGCCGCATGAACCACCCGGACCGGCTGAAGTACCCGATGAAACGCGTCGGCAAACGCGGCGAAGGCAAATTCAAACGCATCAGTTGGGAAGAAGCGCTGGATACCATCAGCGGCCAGTTGAAGCACACGCTGGCGGAATACGGTAATGAGGCGGTGCACGTGCTGTACGGTACCGGGGTCGACGGCGGCAATATCACCAACTCCAACGTGCCTTATCGCCTGATGAACTCCTGCGGTGGCTTCCTCAGCCGCTATGGCAGCTACAGCACAGCGCAGATCACCGCCGCCATGCCCTATCTGTACGGCGCACAGCAGGGCAACAGCCCGGATGATATCGCCAACAGCAAGCTGGTGGTGCTGTTTGGCAATAACCCGGCGGAAACCCGCATGAGCGGTGGCGGGGTAACCTATTATCTGGAGCAAGCCAGGGCAATCTCTAACGCCAAGATGATTGTCATCGATCCGCGCTATACCGATACCGCCGGTGGCCGTGAAGATCAGTGGGTGCCGATTCGCCCGGGCACCGATGCGGCGTTGGTTGCAGGCATAGCCCATGTGTTGATCAGCGAAAACCTGGTGGACCAGCCGTTCCTGGATAAATACTGCGTAGGCTATGATGAAACCACCCTGCCCAGCAGCGCGCCAAAAAACGGCCATTACAAAGCCTATATTCTCGGCCAGGGTGACGATGGCATCGCCAAAACGCCAGAGTGGGCGGCTCGTATCACCGGGATACCGGCCAACACCATTATCCAACTGGCCCGCGAAATCGGCATGACCAAACCGGCCTATATCTGCCAGGGCTGGGGGCCACAGCGTCACGCCAACGGTGAACAAACCGCCAGGGCCATTGCCATGTTACCGATCCTGACCGGTAACGTCGGTATCAACGGCGGAAATACCGGCTGCCGCGAAGGCAGCTTCGATCTGGGCGTAGAATGGTTCGATATGCTGACCAACCCGGTACAGACCAAGATTTCGGTGTTTACCTGGACCGATGCCATCATGCGCGGCCCGGAAATGACCGCCAAGCGTGACGGCATCCGTGGCAAAGATAAGCTGGACGTACCGATCAAATTTATCTGGTGCTATGCCAGTAATACGCTGATCAATCAGCATGGTGATATCAGCCGTACCCACCAGATCCTGCAAGACGACAGCAAGTGTGAAATGATCGTTGGCATCGAGCACTTTATGACCTCATCGGCCAAATATTGCGACATTCTGCTGCCCGACCTGATGCCAACCGAGCAGGAAGACCTGATCTCTCATGAGTCCGCGGGCAATATGGGCTACGTGATACTGGGCCAGCCCGCCACCACGCGCAAGTTTGAACGCCGCCCGATTTACGAGATCCTTTCCGAGGTGGCCAAACGGGTTGGGCCACAGGCCGAAGCGACCTTCACCGAGGGGCGCAACCAGCAGCAGTGGATCGAATACCTGTGTGAGAAAACCCGCGAACGCAACCCGGAAATGCCAAGTTATCAATAGATGAAGAGCGCAGGCATTTATAAACGCAAATGCCCGGAAGAGCACGTGGTAGCCTTCAAGGCGTTCAGAGAAGATCCGCAGGCCAACCCACTGAAAACGCCATCGGGCAAGATTGAAATTTATTCCGAACGGCTGGCGGAGATCGCTGCTACCTGGGAGCTAGCACCAGAAGATGTGATCCACCCGTTACCTGTCTATGCCGCCGGGTTCGAAGGTTGGGAAGATCCGCTGAGCAGCCAATACCCGTTGCAGCTGTTTGGTTACCACTACAAGGCCAGAACCCATTCCAGCTACGGTAACATTGACGTGTTGCAGCAGGCTTGCCCGCAGGAGGTGTGGATCAACACGCTGGATGCGCAGGCGCGCGGCATCAACAACGGCGATCGGGTGAAGGTCTTTAACGGCCGGGGCGAGACGCAGATCCAGGCGAAGGTAACGCCACGCATTATGCCCGGCGTCACGGCAATGGGCCAAGGTGCCTGGCTGGCGGCGGATATGTTTGGTGATAAGGTCGATCACGGCGGCAGCGTGAATATTCTGACCCACCATCGCCCTTCCCCGCTGGCCAAGGGCAATCCGCAACACACCAATCTGGTGCAGATTGTGAAGCTGTAGGTGGTTTGGGGCTGGCTGAACTAGGCCACCCCCTTCAATACCGTTGTGACTACATGGCGATGCTGTGGCAAGGCTATGCATCGGTCAACCCGGCAGCGCCCCATCTAAGTTATCTGACTTTGCGCAGCCATCAGGCACAGGCGGCGCTTATTGACGTAGGGGATTTTGACGATCGGTAACCAATAACCGATATGCATGTCTGCCGGGATAACGGTGGTCTGCGTATTCAACTGCGGCGCGGAGAATTAATGCTGACGGTGGAGGTGAGCGACGGTAGCGACTCGCTACCGTACTGGCATACAACGCAAGGTGCGGTATGACTGCGATTTAACCATCAAAACCACGACAAGATTGGCCCCAAACTGATATAGCTTGTATCAACTTGATAATCTTCTGCTTATCAATATGATAAATTATCGTCGCACACCGTCTTTGCCATACCGACCTTGGTGCGGCCTCCCCCTCTTAGACCACCAAATACTCCCCCCTTACGCCATAAACCAGATTCACTTCACAAATCCCACATCCGGCTGATTTCTCAAGCCATTATGGCCTGTAAGTTGCTGCTGTTGGCTATCGCGACTTTTTCTCTCACCGAGGAGAGCAGGATGCCTGTAGGAACCTCGCCCGAACGCGTCGATGCGCAAGCCAAAGTCACCGGTCGGGCACGTTATACCGACGATATGACCATGCCGGGTATGCGTCATGCCAAATATGTTCGTAGCCCGATTGCCCATGGTCTGGTTACGCATATCGACACCAGCAAAGCCCTGCAATTGCCGGGGGTTGAAGCCATATTCACTTATCAGGATGTGCCGCAGCACGGTTTTCCGACGGCAGGCCATGCCTGGTCATTGGATGCCAATAAGCGTGACGTAGCGGATAAACAGTTGCTGACCCAGCATGTACGCCATCACGGCGATGGCGTGGCGATCGTTGTCGCCTGCGACGCGTTAACGGCAGAGAAAGCCTCCATGCTGGTTGAAGTGGAATATCAGGCACTGCCAGTGATGACCACAGCAAAAACCGCGCTGGCTGCCGATGCGCCGCTGTTACACGGCGGTAAAAGTAATCTACTGAAACAACACCAGCTCAGCAGCGGCGATCCCGTGGCGGCATTGGCTGCATCAGAGATCGTGATCGAAGGCAATTACAGCACGCAGGTAGTGCAACATTGTCATCTGGAAGGGGTGATTTCCTACGCTTACATGGACGAGATGGATCGCATAGTGATCGTCTCCAGCACCCAAATTCCCCATCTGGTTCGCCGTGTGGTAGGCCAGGCGCTAGATCGGCCATGGTCGTCCATCCGGGTGATCAAGCCCTATATCGGCGGCGGATTCGGCAATAAGCAGGACGTCTTGGAAGAGCCGATGGCCGCATTCCTGACCTGGAAACTCAGCGGCGTGCCGGTCAAGGTTGAACTGAGCCGCGAAGAGTGTTTTTTGGCATCTCGTACCCGTCACTCGTTCGCCATCAGCGGTAAGATGGGCATTAACCGCGACGGCATCCTGCAAACCTATAGCCTGGATGTGCTCTCCAATACCGGAGGGTATGCTTCTCACGGCCACTCCATTGCCTCCGCCGGAGCCAATAAAATCGCCTATTTGTATCCGCGTATCGCCTTCGGCTACCAAGCCACCACCTTTTATTCCAACCTGCCGAACGCCGGCGCCATGCGCGGCTACGGTGCACCTCAGGTGACCTTTGCCCTGGAATGCATGATTGACGAAGCCGCCGCCCAACTGGGGATGGATCCGCTGGAACTGCGGCTCAAAAACGTCGCCCGCCAAGGGGATATCAATCCGCTCAATCACAAGGAGATCAAAAGCGCCGGGATTATCGAGTGCCTGCAAAAAGGCCGGGAACTGTTTGAGTGGGATGCCCGTCGTGCCGCCTGCCTGAACCAAAGTGGCCCCATCCGCCGCGGCGTTGGCGTGGCCTGCCTTAGCTATGCGTCCAATACCTATCCAGTTGGCGTCGAGATTGCCAGCGCCCGGCTGTTACTGAACCAGGATGGCACCGTCCATCTGCAAGTCGGCGCGACGGAAATTGGCCAGGGATCGGATACCGTGTTTGCACAAATGGCGGCGCAAACCATCGGCGTTCCTTTTTCTTCCATCCGCGTTATCTCCACCCAAGACACCGATATTACCGCCTACGATCCCGGTGCCTTCGCCTCGCGGCAAAGCTATGTCGCAGCCCCTGCCATCCGCCAGGCCGCTACAGAGTTGCGCGCCAAGATCCTGACCCATGCAGCCTATATGTATAGCCAGCCCGAATGGGCGTTGGATGTGATCAGCGGCGAGGTGGTGCTGAAGGAGATGCCGGAAAAAGTGTTGTGCTCGGTGCAAGAGGTCTCCATGAGCGCCCATTACGATCAGGAGGTCGGCGGGCAGATTATGGCCGAGGTGTCCTGCAAAACCCGCAGCAATCCGCCCGCCTTTGGCTGCACCTTTGTTGACCTCACCGTCGATATTGAGCTGTGTAAGGTCACCATCAACAAGATCATTAACCTGCACGATTCCGGCCAGATCCTTAACCCACTGCTGGCCGAGGGCCAGGTGCATGGCGGAATGGGGATGGGCATCGGCTGGACGCTGTTCGAAGAGATGATCATCGACGAGCAAAGCGGCATCGTACGCAATAACAATCTACTGGATTACAAGTTCCCTACCATTCTCGATCTGCCAGAGTTGGGCTGTGCGTTTGTCGAAACCTATGAGCCGCAATCTGCTTATGGGCACAAGGCGCTGGGTGAGCCGCCGCTGATCTCTCCCGCCCCGGCGATCCGCAACGCCATCTGGATGGCAACCGGCGTGAAGATAGATGAGTTACCACTAACGCCCAAAACGCTGTATCGCTATTTTTCGCAAGCGGGCCTGATCGAGTAACTGGAGAAAATTATGTACGATATTGCGCATTATTATCGGGCGACCAGCATAGACGATGCCGTGCGGCAATTAGCCGCCGATCCGCAGGCCCGGTTGATTGCTGGAGGTACCGACGTGCTGATCCAGCTCCATCATATGAACGGCAAATATCGCCATCTGGTGGATATTCACGGCCTGAACGAGCTGAACGGTATCGAGCTGCTGCCGGATGGCACGCTGCACATCGGCAGTGGCACCACCTTTAGCCAGATTATCGATTCACCGTTGGTGCAACGCCATATCCCGATCCTGGCAGAGGCAGCCACGACAATCGCCGGGCCACAGGTGCGGAATATCGCCACGCTGGGTGGGAATATCTGCAACGGTGCCACCAGTGCCGATTCCGCCTCACCCTGTGTGGTGATGGAAGCCGAGCTGGAAATCGCTACCCCCACAGGGCTGCGCCGCACGCCGCTCCAAGGTTTCCACACCGGTCCAGGCAAAGTCGCGTTAGGGCAAAATGAGGTCACCGTAGCGTTGCTGTTCAGGCCACAGCACTATCAGCACTTTGGTGCCAGCTATTACAAATACGCCATGCGTGGTGCGATGGATATTGCCACCATCGGCTGCGCGGCGGCCTGCAAAATTGAAAATGGCCACTTTAGCGCGGTGAAAATCGCCTTTGGCGTAGCGGCCCCAACACCGATCCGTGCCCCAAATGCCGAGGCCGCAGCTCTGGGTCAGCCATTCAATGCACAAACGCTCGCCGCCGTGCGTGAGACGGTCATAGGTGACGTGCTGCCACGTTCATCCTGGCGCGCCAGCAAAGAGTTTCGTATGCAAATCATCCGTACGCTGGCAGAGCGCGTGCTGGCCCAGGCGGCCCAACGTGCTGGAGGAGAGTTATCATGTTGATCAATTGCACCATCAATGGCCGCCCCTATCAGTTCGAGGTCGATCCCCGCCTGTCGCTGATGGAGTTACTGCGCCAGCAAGGGCTTAACAGCGTCAAACAAGGGTGCAGCGTGGGCGAGTGTGGTGCCTGTACCGTACTGATCGACGATGTTGCTACGGACACCTGTATTTATCTGGCGCTCTGGGCCGATGGCAAAACCATCCGCACTACCGAGGGCGAGGTGAAACAGGGCAAACTGTCTGCCGTACAGCAGGCTTATGTGAATGTGGGAGCGGTGCAGTGTGGCTTTTGTACGCCGGGACTGGTGATGACCAGTACCTCGATGGTGGAACGTTTTCGCGGCCACCGCCTTACCGAGCAGGAGATCCGCCGCGGCCTGGCTGGGAATTTATGCCGCTGCACCGGCTATACCTCGATCGTCAAGGCAGTGGAGCAGGCGCAGCAGCTGGATGAGGAGATACCGCGTTGAGAAACGCTAGTGGCGGATTTGCGCCAGCTCTTCTTCTGAAAGACCGGTCAGCTGTATGACCATAGCGTGATCGAAGCCCTTAGCCAGCATGGAGAGCGCTATCTTCAAGATGGCTTCTCGCCCTTCCTTTCGCCCTTCCTCAATACCTTTCTCTATACCTTTATCGAAACCTTTCTGCTCGAGATATTCTGCAATAGTCATCAATTCCTCCTCATGCTGCGGCGCGCGTCTGGCCAATTCACGGAGCAGTCTCTCCGGTTTGGTCGTACTCCCCGCAGCAGATAATTTATCAACGATATTATTCAAGATCATCAGAGGAAACAGTAAGCCATTCAAATAAAAACATCTCAATTCATTGATTTAAATAAAAACTTAGATTATTACCTGCCAGCCTTGTTCTTATCTGTAATGCATCGGGCATTCATAGACATATTCGAACTGAATTGATGTATTGAACTGTGTAGGAGCGTGGCATGCAGCGCTCCTACATGAAGAATTGAGTGCAGATTGGTCAGTAAGCGGCTAACCTTTTTCTTGCCATCAAATCGCCCAGCCGCCAGCATAGAATGCCACTAGCGCCACTGCGATTATCACCGTACCAATATTCAGCTTGCGCCACTCGTTAGAGAACACGCGGCCAATCACCAGCGTGCTGAAGCCCAGCATAATGCCGGTGACAATGTTACAGGTCAGCACGATAAATACCGCGCACACCAGGCCAGACATGGCATCGACAAAGTCGTCAAAATCCAGCTTGGCCACGTTGCTCAGCATCAGCAGGCCCACATACATCAGCGCCGGTGCCGTCGCATAGCCGGGGACCAGATAAGACAGCGGTGACAAGAACAGGATCAGCAAGAACAGTACACCCACCACCGCCGCCGTCATGCCAGTTTTACCGCCAGCAGCCGTTCCCGCAGCAGACTCGATATACACCGCAGCCGGTGAGGCCCCAACCAACGCAGAGAACATGCTGCTCATGGAGTCGGCGGTTAATGCCCGGCCACCGTTGATAATCTGCCCATCCTCGTCCAACAGGTTAGCTTGCCCGGCGACCGCCCGGATGGTGCCCGTGGCATCAAATACCGCCGTCATGACTAACGCCAATACGCTCGGCAGTATCGCCGGATTCAACGCCCCTTTGATATCCAGACTAAAAATCAGCGAGCTACCATCCGGCCCGGAGAGGCTGGGCAACGCAAACAACCCCTGATATTTCACATTAGGGTCAAAAATTAGACCGATAACGGAAATACCGATGATCACCAATAAGATCCCGCCCGGCACACGTAATTTCTCCAGCCCGAGGATCATCGCCAGGCCGAGCAGCGACATCATCACCGGGAAAGACACAAACGACCCCAGCGCCACCGGCAAACCGTCCAGCGGGTTTTTGATCACCATACCGACACCGTTGGCAGCAATCAGCAGCAGGAACAGGCCGATACCAATCCCGGTGCCATGCGCTATGCCCATCGGCAGGTTACGCAGGATCCATGAGCGCACCCCGGTTACCGAAATGGCGGTGAATATCAGCCCCATCAGGAAGATCGCCCCCAGGGCAACGGGGATGCTGATATGCTGGCCAAGCACCAGGCTGAACGCGGTAAACGCCGTCAATGAGATGGCGCAGCCAATAGCCATCGGCAAGTTAGCCCACAGGCCCATTACCAGTGACCCCACACCGGCAACCAGGCAAGTGGCGACAAATACCGCAGCAGGAGGGAAACCGGCCTTGCCCAGCATGCCGGGCACCACGATCACCGAATAGACCATTGCCAAAAAGGTGGTCAACCCTGCCAATACTTCCTGCCGAACGCTGCTACCCCGCTCGCTAATCTTGAAATAGCTGTCTAGCGAGCTGGCCGCTTTTCCTGACGTCGCCTGCGATAAATTATTAGACATATCAATGCCCTCTGAAAGTTTACACTCACCTACCCCACGGGCTTGCCGTTACGGCACTCGCTGGGGGTAACGCCAATCCTGGCAAATTGCAGTGCGGTGGTTTTAAGTACGTTCATACACCAGCCGGCCATCGACATAGGTGCGATAGATCGACCGGTCATCCCCTAGCGTCATCATGACAAACAGCTTATCCATCAAGGTTTTTGAGTTGTCGTAGCGCAACTGTTGCAGCGGCGTGGCCGTCGGCTCCAGCACCACAAAGTCTGCCTCTTTCCCCAGGTTGAAGTTACCAATGGTGTCCGCCAGCCCCAGGGCATCGGCCCCGCCCAACGTCGCCAGATAAAACGCCTCATACGCTGAGAGCCGGTAGCCCTGCAGCTGCATGATTTTGTATGCCTCGTTCAACGTTTGCAGCATGTTGAAGGTGGTGCCCGCGCCGATGTCGGTGCCCATCCCCACCCGCACCTTTTTCCGCCAGGCGTTGGGCAAATTAAACAGGCCGCTGCCGAGATACAGGTTGGAGGTCGGGCAAAAGGCGATGGATGATTGGGTTTGGTGCAGACAATCCCACTCGGCGTCTTCCAGATGCACACAGTGGGCAAATACGCTTTTTCTGCCGGTCATGCCGTAGTGATGGTAAACATCGAGATAACTTTTGCGCTCTGGGAACAAGGCTTTCACCCAAGCCACTTCATCCTTGTTTTCCGACAGGTGGGTATGCAGGTAAACATCCGGGTATTCCTGGCGCAGGCGTTGCACCATCTCCAGTTGTGCCGGTGAGGAGGTTGGCGCAAAACGCGGGGTGATGGCGTATAACAGGCGGCCATTGTTATGCCAGCGCTCAATCAGCGCCTTGGTTTGGCTATAGCTGCTTTCTGGGGTATCCAGCAGGTAATCGGGCGCGTTGCGATCCATCATCACCTTACCGGCGATCATCCGCATATTGATATGGCGCGCCGACTCAAACAGCGCCTCTACCGATTCGGGATGCACGGTGCCGAACACCAGCGCGGTGGTGGTGCCATTACGCAGCAGCTGCTTGATGAAAAACGCCGACATCTCGCGGGCGTATTCCAGATCGTTATAGCGCTTCTCCGCCGGGAAGGTGTGCTTGTTCAGCCAGTCCAGCAATTGTTCACCATAGGCTCCTACCATTTCACACTGCGGATAGTGAATATGGGTGTCGACAAACCCTGGCACGATCATTTTACCGCTGTAGTCACGCACCCGGATGCTGTCGGGGATCTGGTGGTGACCCACCTCCCAGTCGCCAAACCACTCCACCCGCCCATCACGAATGATCAGTAGCCCGTCTTTAATAAAGCGCAGATGGCCCTCGATTTCTTCCGGATGCTGTACGGTGCGGGTGATATCGAGAAAACTGCCCCGCACGGCCTTGATTGATTGTTCACGCTCCATACTGAAATTCCTTGTCGCCATAAAACGGATGTTGCCAGGCGGGCGCCGCATACAGCCCCCCTAAGTAACCTTTGTCAGCAATCTCAATCGGTGTTTTTTTCCGCTGTAACCACCTCGAATTCGGCCTCCTCGGCGTCAGGTTTCTCACGCGGGTTTTGCGGTATCAGCAAATTGAGGAAAATGGCCGTGAGCCCACCGGCGCAGATCGGGTTTTCCACCAGCACATAAATCGACTCGGGCAAAATACGAAACACTTCCGGATCGTAAGAGACGCCAAGGCCCAGCCCCAGCGAGGTGGCGACGATGATGGTTTCGCGACGGTTTAAACCGTCGGAGATAATGATGCGTATCCCGGCGATGGCGATCATCGAGAACATCAGTGTCATGGCGCCGCCCAGCACTGGTGCGGGGATAGTGGTAAAGAAGCGGCCAATGACGGGAAACAGCCCCAGCACCACCAGGATCACGGCGATATATTTGCCGATATGGCGCGAGGCGACGCCGGTCATCTGGATCACGCCGTTATTCTGGGAAAATGTCGTCAGCGGCAACGAGCCCAGCATGGCGGCAATCACCGAGACCAGCCCATCGGCCAGCACTCCACCGCTCAGGCGTGCGGTATATTCATCCCCCTTGATGGGCTGCTCGGACACTATTGCGGTAGCGGTGATACTGCCGACCGCCTCCAACACGCTGAGCAGATAGATGATGCCAGCCACCAGGAAGGCATGCAGATCGAAAGAGAAACCGTATTTAAAGGGAACGGGAACGGTCATTACCGGCAGGTTTTGCATCACCGAAAAATCCACCATGCCCAGGCACAACGCCACGACATAACCGACAATCAAGCCGATGGCGATGCCCCCCATGCGCAATAATGCGTTCTGGCAACAGTTAAACCCGATCACCACCAGCAACACCAACAGGCCGATACCGATATTTTCGTAGTTGCCAAAGGTGCCGCTGCTTTTCGCTGAATAACCGCCGCCAAAATCGATAATGCCCACCTTGATCAGGCTCAAGCCAATCATCAGCACCACAATGCCGCTCACGGTGGGCGTGATCACCCGTTTCAGATAGGGCAAAATAAACGAGGAGCCCACCACCAGGAATGCACCAACAAAAGAGATGCCCAGCAGCGTGGACATGATCGCTTCCACATGCAGGCCATCGGCTTTCATCGTGCTGCCCAAGGCGATCATCACCGTCACAAAGGAAAAGTTGACCGATTGAATGGACAATAAGCCGGAGCCTACGCGGCCATAGCGATTCACCTGCAACCAGGTGCCAATCCCTGAGGCTATCATTGCCATCGATACCAGATAGGCCGTGACGTCCGGCGGCAACCCCAGCGCGGTGCCGACGATCAGTGCAGGTGCCACCATCGGCACAAAAATAGCCAGTAAATGGGTGATTGCCCCCACGATGCATTGGTCGAAAGGTGGTTTATCTTCCACCCGATAAATAAGGTCGTTATTTGAAGTAGGCATATCAGACATCTCTTTACTCCATTCCAGTAAATTTGATCATCTGATTCAATAAGCTCCACGCCCTGCACTTTCGCCATGTTGATCCCACGGGCTAGCCTGAGCGATGAGCTCATATATGGCGGCAATAACAGATTAGCCTTTGGCTAATATATTGAATCGTTTATACCCGCCGCCGGTTTAACTCGGCAGGTATAGCGGGATAATGACCGTAATTGGCCACTATCCCGGTACGACTTATTACAGAGTCTACGCTGACAGCTTATTTAACCCCCTCAAAATCTTCTCAGGGGTGAAATGCCATTCGCGCAGCCAAACGCCACAGGCATCGTGGATTGCCATAGCGATGGCCGGGGCCGCTCCGTTGACGCCAATCTCGGAGATCGACTTGGCCCCATATGGCCCCACCCGATCGTCGCTGGGCACCAGGAACGCCTGGAAATCCAACGGGATATCACCAATCTTCGGTGCGCCATAGCTTTGCAAATCACGAGTGATCGGCGAGCCTTGGCTGTCATAGATAATCTCTTCCGTCATGCTGTGGCCGATGGCGCGCATTGAAGCCCCGTAGATTTGCCCCAGCGCCAGCTCCGGGTTAACCGGGGTGCCGCAATCGAGCAAGGCATAAAACTTATCCAACCGGATCTCCCCGCTGCGCACGTTGACTGCCACCTCGGCAAAGTTGGCGCCAAACGGGAAGGCAAAGTTAGAAGAGATATAGCTGGCGGTGGCCACCAGGGTGCCAAAGCCGGTGCCCGTTTCTGCCTTATGGGCAATCTGGGCGAACGTCACTTCGCCCTGTTTACCGCGCACCACGCCTGGAACCACCAGCGTGACGTCGCTTTCTGGCTCACCCAGCATCTGCGCGCCGTGGAACAGGATTTTTTTCCTGAGATTTTCCGCCGCATTCTTCGCCGCATTGCCGGAGAAGCAGGTTCCGGAAGAAGCGTAGGCCCCTTTATCAAACAGGGCATGGTCGGTATCGCCGGAGATCACATGTACCTCGGAGAACGGGCAGCACAGCACTTCCGCTGCCAGTTTGCCCACGACCGTATCCAGCCCAGTGCCAATATCCGCCCCGCCGGAATGCACGATAAAGGTACCGTCCGATTCCAGCTTGATCATGCAGTTGGCCTGATCGATATCCGGAATACCGGATTTTTGCATGATAATGGCCACGCCACGGCCAATCTGCCAGTCTCCCTGACTGACTTTCGGTGAGTTCCACTGGATCAGCTCACGCCCTTTGCGCAAGATCGGCTCCAGCGCACAGCTGGCGGCACTTGGCACCGAAGTCGGCATTTTGCCTTCGCCAATCGCCCCGAGGATTTTCAACTCTTGCCCTTCAACTACCCGATTACGCTCGATGATTTCCAGCGGATCCATCTGCAGTTTTTCCGCCATTTCCGCAAGGATCATGGTCAGGGCGAAGTTGCCTTTTGGCGCACCGTACCCCTGATAAGCCCCGTTTGGGCAGATGTTGCTGTAATAGGTGGTCACCTGGAAATTGACGTTATCGCAGGGATAAAGCGGCAGCGACAGCGCCGGGCCGTTGCTGGGCACCGTCAGCGCATGGTTGCCATAAGGGCCGGTATTGGCCAGGAAGTTCATATCGATTGCCGTCAGGCGGCCATCTTTTTTCGCGCCAATCTTCACCCGCACCTTGGCCACGTGGCGTGAGGTGTTGCTGATGAACTCTTCTTCGCGGGTATAGTGGAAATAAACCGCACGGCCGGTCACGCAGGTTGCCCAGGCACACACTTCTTCCAACAGGATATCCTGCTTGGAGCCAAAACCGCCGCCGACCCGCTCTTTGATCACGTGCACTTTATGCTGCTTGAGCCCGACGATCCTGGCGACCTGGCGGCGCAGGTGCCAAGGCACCTGGGTTGACGCGTGGATCACCAGCCGATCGCCGTCCATGTAGGTGTAACAGACGTGCATTTCCGCCGGGCACTGCTGCACCTGTTTGGATTCGTAGGTGCGCTCCAGCACCACGTCCGCCTCGGCAAAGCCTTGATCCACGTTGCCAATGCGTCCATGTACCGCGGCGGCAATATTGCTGTGGGGTTTGGCACCAATCGGGAAATTGATCGTCACATGCTCGGTGCCACGCTCTGCGCTACCCTGGTTCTGCTCGGCCAGGTCCTCCGGTGCGCCGTGGACGTAAACAATCGGTTCGTCGTGTACCAGCGGTGCCCCTTCCGCCATCGCCTCATCGATCGACATCACCGGTTTAAGCACTTGATATTCGACATCGATCAACGCCAGCGCGGCCAACGCAATCTCTTCGCTCTCGGCCACAACCGCCGCCACCCGGTCACCCACGTGGCGCAGCTTTTGGCCAAACATCCGACGATCTAGAGGTGAAGGTTCTGGCGCGCTCTGCCCACCGGGGGTGTAATAGATATCCGGGCAATTGCGATAGGTGATCACATGCACCACCCCAGGCAACGCTTCGGCTTTGCTGACGTCCAGATGTGTGATCAAGGCATGAGGATGCGGGCTGCGCAGCATCTTGATGATGCAGGCATTGCGGGCCACGCGGTCTTCCACATAACAAGGCTTGGCCTGTACCATTTTCGCCGCGTCCACCTTAGGACACAGCTTACCGACCACGTTCAGATCGCTGCGGAATTCGGGAGCCGCGAGCGACTGGAATTCAGGATCGTTACGGCGAGCCACCGCCAGCGCTACGACCTGATAGAACTGCTGATAACCGGCATCACGGCTGAACAAGCCTGACAGCGCATCGTCTATTTGCGCGCGCGTTGGTTCCTCAATGCGGGCCAACAGATCCGTCAGGATCAGCGCCGCCGCCGCATCGTTATAGCCGGACTGGACGATCCCCACGTCCACCATTGCCTGTTGCACCAGGCTGAGCTGGTTCCAGCTCCCCAGCGCTTCGGCCGTGGTCACCGCGCCATTATCCAACTGGGCGGCGATCAGCAACGAGGCGTTGACCACCACACCGTTGAGCAGGATCGCGTCCGAACCTGCAAAGCCGAAGCCGTCATCGCTATTGCGGACCGAATGCATTCCCAACGTAAACAGCAGTTGCTGGACGTTTTCGCCGGGTTGGCACTGCATCTCCTGCGGGATGTCGTTAAGCGTAAAGCGAATATTCATCATGCTTTCTCCCCTGATGCCTGGCAAGCCGCCAACAGGTCTGCCACCACCACACCGGTGATATAGCGCTTATAGGCGCGGCTGCCACAGATGTCGTCTGGCGGAGATATCATCTGCGCCACTGCCTGCTCCAATGCCGGGCCACTCAGACCACTGTTCTCTGCATCACGCAGGCGGCCAGGAGCCATCACACCGCTCAGGGCGATACGAATTTTCGCCTGCGCATCGCGGGATACGGCCGCAGTCACCACCGGCAACCCCGCCGCTGAACGGGCAATTTTACGGGTAGCGCAGGTACGGTAAGGCTCCGGCAGTATCACCGCCAGCAGTAATTCACTGCCGCCGCACAGCGGATAGTCTTCCAGCGCCATCGTCTTGCCGCTGCCCACCACCACCTGGGCACTCAATGCCAGCAACACCGGCAGCAGCACCGAATCTTTCGTTGCCGAAACGACTTCACCACCCAGCGTGGCCTGATTGCGAATATGGCGGGAATAGACAAAACCCAGCGCCTCACGCAGGGCCTGTGGGATAAGCTGGGTATCCATTAAACGCTGTAAGGTAATGGTGGCACCGATATGCAATGCCCCCTGCTGCCAGCTCACCTGATCCAGCCCCAGCTGCGACAGCCCGATGGCAATCTTTTGCCGTGTTTTAGTGGGTGTGGCGTTTAGTTTGCTGCCGCCAGCGAAATAGACGGCATCCTGCTGGAACTGGCGTTTTAGCTCTAGCGCCTGCTGTACCGATCCTGGCCGATAGAATTGCTCAATCATGTTGCACCCTCATCAATGTCAGCCGCCCCGGTGTTCGCAGGGCGGCGACCGGTTTACTTCAAGGTATCCATACGCTGCCACAGCTTGGCCGCTACCTTGCGCGCCTGGGCGTAGATCGGTTCTACATCGAACGGGAACTGGCGATCCTGATAGACCATACGGCCTTCCACCATTACGCTGTTGACGCTGCCAGCCCCCATGCCGAAGGCCAGATGTCCGCCGATATTTTGCGCCGCCAGCGGCGTGGGTGACGAGTAGTCGCAGATGGTCAGATCCGCTTTGTAACCGGCGGCCAGGCTGCCGAAGTTGGCGCCAAAGTTGCGCGCCAGCAGTTGATTCCCCTTGGCCAGGAAGCGGGCAAAGCTATCCGGCCACAACGGCCCGCCCGCATCACGGTGTTTAAAGAAGGCAAACTTCAGCTCTTCAAACATGTCTGAGCCGATGCCGTCGGTGCCGAGCGCCAGGTTGCGGTACTGCGCCAGCTGATGGTTATAGCCCACGTGGTTGTTCATATTGGAGCGGGCGTTGTGCACCAGGAAGGCATCCTGCTGGTTGATCAGTTCGATGTCCGCTGCAGACAGATACAGACCGTGGGCGACCAACGTTTTTGACCCGATCAGATCGTATTGCGCCAGGCGCTCGATCAGATCCTTGCCATATTTGTCGTGGCTATGGGATACGTCATAGCTGTCCTCGGCGGCGTGGATATGCAGACCACGGCCGGTACTTTTAACCGCCGCTTGCAGCATCTCCAACCCGGCATCAGAAACCGTGAACGGTGCGTGAGCGCCAATATGCGCCTCCACCAGGTAAGGCTCCTTACCGGCTTTTTTGGCGACGTCGATCAACTGGGCAAAGGCAATATTCTCCTCCACGCCAGCCCGTAGTTCGCGCTCCCCGCCGTTGCGATCGGTGGTTTCAAAACAGGTCATGCCACGCAGCCCGGTCTCGATAAAGCCTGCGCGCAGGGTTTTCAGCGAACCGGCGATAAAGTTGGGCGAGGCGTGGTGATCGATCACCGCCGTACAGCCGCTCTTGATGGCTTCCAACGAGCAGATCAGACCGCTGTAATACAGCGATTCCTCATCCAGCGCCCGATCCAACCGCCACCACAGGTTCTTCAGCGTGGAGATAAAGTCCGGGCTGGGCGCGATGTTGGCCATAATCCCGCGTGATAACCCGGAGTAGAAATGGTTGTGGGCGCACACAATCCCTGGCATCACCCATTTGCCGTGCATATTGCGCACTTCCGCCTGGGGATATTTGGCCGCCAACCCTTGCCCCACCTCTTTGATCAACGCCCCTTCAATGGCGATATCGATACCGTGCTGTACGCTGGCGGGGTCGAGCTGCACGCCGGTTGCATTGGTTAATATCAGCATGACTACACCTCCACCTGGCCAAGGAGATAATGATGATGAGTGTGCACATGGCTGATAATGCGGCACATCTCCTCCAGTTCCGGCGGCACTTGCTCAAGCTGGCCGTCGTTATCGATCTGCAGTTGGTAAAGCTTGCCGTCCTGCCGTACGCTCACCTGTGCCCCATCCACCAGGAACCCTGGATTGGTGCTGTTGGCAAAGTCCTGCGGCAGGCTGTAGATCGTCACTTTGTCTTGGTAAGGCTTACCCTGCCACGGGCAGAACTGGGCGCAGTTGCCGCATTCATTGCAGTAGGCATCCAGATGCAGGGTCTGGAAACGATCCTGGAAGCCCGGTATGGCAATCGACACGTTGGCGCGGTTCGGGCAAACGTCGACGCATTTGCTGCACACGTAGTTACATTCCAGGCAGCGCTGGGCCTCTTGGGCCACGAAGGCCTCGCGCTCGGTTTTATCCACCAGCGCTACCGAAATAGCGCCTTTGCGGCGATAGATTTCCGCCGGATCGACGTTCGACCAGTATTTGTCGGCGTGATGGGTTTTGACGTTCTCCCGTGCCAGCACCGTTTCAGCGGCGTTGCGGGCGCTACCGATGGCAGCAACAATGGATGACGGGCCACGCTGCACGTCGCCGATCAGGAAGACATTAGGCCGGGTAGTTTCGCCGGTGGCGGTGTTGACCTGTGGATAGCCTGCGTCATCCAGCGGTACGCCGAGCTTATGCAGCACTTCCTCGTCAGCCTGCTCGCCAATGGCGGTGATCAAGGAATCCATCTGCAGCGTCAGGGTCTGTTCGGTGGCGACCGGGCGGCGGCGCCCCTTCTCGTCCGGCTCTCCCAGCGCCATCACTCTGGCCGTCAACGTACCGTTGGCATCAAAGTGTTCCGGGTTGGTGAGGAACATAAACTGCACGTTGTCCTCTACCGCCTCCTGATACTCTTCACGGTAGGCTGGCATCTCATTGAGCGTGCGGCGGTACAGCACGGTGACGTCCTGCACGCCAGGCACCTTCAACGCGGCCCTGGCACAGTCCATTGCCGTGTTACCGGCACCGACCACGGCCACGTGTTTGCCCAGGTTCATCGGCTTACCGAGGTTGAAATCGCGCAGGAACGGCAAAGATTTGTGGACGTTGCGGTTATTGCCCGCCAGCTTCACGCCGCTGTTTTTATCGGTGCCGATACCGATAAACACGTAGTCAAAGCCCTGCTGTTGCAGTTTGTCGACGGTCAGATCGGGATCGCAGCCATAAACCATCTTCACGCCGTGGGCGGCCACAAAGTCGATATCGTGCTCGATAAGCTCCGCCGGGATGCGGAACTGTGGAATGATGTTTTTCACCACCCCACCCGCATTCGCCTCACGCTCAAACAGCGTAACCTGATACCCGGCCCGCGCCAGGAAGTACCCGGCTGACAGACCCGCCGGGCCAGCTCCCAAAATGGCAACTGGGCGTTTGCTGCCAGAGCCTGCCGGTTTATGCCAGCGGCGCTGATACTCATCCCAGCCCTTCTCCAACGCCACTTTTTTCAGTTCGCGGATGTTCAGCGCGCTGTCGTAATCAAGACGGGTGCAGTTGTACTGACACTGGTGATCGCAGATATGCCCGGTAATGGCTGGCAAGGCGTTACGCTGATAAATCAGCTCCAACGCATCGGCATAGCGCTGTTCGCCCAGCAGCCGGATATATTCCGGGATATCCTGTTTAATGGCGCAGGCGGTGACGCAAGGAGCCACATAGCAGTCAATCATCGGTAATGGGCCACCCGCGTCGATGCGATCCGTTGATTTCCAGTGTTTCTGGGTGTATTCCATGCTGACGGCCTTGTCTGCCAGCGCTTGCAGCTTATCGACATCGATGCGCGTCATCTGCCAGCTATCGGAAGCGTCCAGCTCTTGCATGCACTCCGTCAGGCGTAAATAGCCACCGGGCTTGAGCAGATCGGTGGCCATGGTGATTGGCCGGATGCCAGTGTCAAAAATCTCGCGTACATTAAACTTGCTTGCTCCACCGGAATAGGAAATCGGCAGCTCCCCGTTGAACTCGCGGGAGAGAACCGCCGCCACGTTGATGGAAAGCGGGAACAGAGCGCGCCCGGACATATACATCTCTTCGCCCGGCAAGGCGCCTTTATGGTTGATCGCCCCCAGGGTATTGGTCAGTTTGACCCCGAAACCCAACTTCTGCTGTTTCCCCAGGGCGGTCAGGCGGTGCAACATCGCGATCGCCTGCTCCAGTTTGAGATCGTGCTCGAAAGATTCCTCTTTCAGCCCGACATAATCAAACCCGCAGCTATCCAGAATGGCACGCACGCGCGGATAACCCAGCAGCGTCGGGTTTAATTTGACAAAGGTATTGAGCCGTTTCTCTGCCAGCATATAGCGGCAGATGGCTTCAATTTCATCTGGCGGGCAACCGTGCATGGTCGAAAGGGTAATACCGCTGACCAGTTGCGCTGGAATATGCTCTGGCAACTGTGCCAATGCCCCGCGTTGGGCGGATAAGGCGAACTGGCTAATAAAGCCCTCGGCCTTAACCCATGCGGCAAGAATATGTTGATACTCGGCATATTTCGGGTGCTGTGCAGAGTCCATCATGTTATGGATAAAGTCCTGCATCGGCGGCTGTTTAATCCCGTCGAGGTTATAACCCACGCTCATATTGAAAATGAAGGATTTACTTTCCCCCTTGGCCCGTGGATCAAACATTTCTTCCAGCAGGTGCAGGGCAAACCAGGCTTTTAAATATTCATCATAGGCTTTGAGCAGCGTGAACTCGGTTGACCATTCGGTGTTGAAGCATTCGTCTTCGGCATCGATACAGGGCTTTTCCAACTCCAACCTATCGAGGATCTGCACGGTTTTCAATTCGATAAAGCGTCCGCCGGTCAACCAGGAAACGATGATATTCTGCGCCAACTGAGTATGCGGGCCTGCGGCCGGGCCAAGTGGCGTTTCACAACTTTCATTGAAGACGTTAATCCGCCGATCGTCATGTTTGCGATAAAACTGCTTTTCTGGAATACCAAAAATAGACCGGCTCTCATGATATTCATCAAAAATCCGGGTTAACAGCGCCTTGAACGGAACGGGACGCATTAAATCTCCCATAGCTTTATCTCCTTGCGGCGAAATGCCTGAATGATGAGTCTGTAAAAACCTGAGGGCGGTTTTCCACAGCGGATAGGCATAACGCAGCAACAATCAGGCCAAATCTCCCAACGTGGTTGGCCAGCGGTTAAATTCGTGAGGTAGTTCTAATTGTTAATTTTATTTGTGAACGGGCTCACTATCGCAACTGAGAATAACAATCAGTGCAGGTAGTCGCTTAATCATCACGGCTACGCTAATAGAATCAATTATCAAAAAAACATCGCCAGCTATCACTTTGATACGGCCAAATAGCACTTCGGTTAAAAACGAGACCGCAATCGATAAAGTATGAATGTTTGCCAAATATCGATTACATCAAGGTTGTTTGCGATTAAATCGGCACTCTATCCTGAAAAAACTGCATATTGGTTATCGGTTAAATCACCGTTATTTACCCCGTTTTCTGACTCACAAAACAGGCTATTTATGACGCCCAGCTTCAGAGAATTATTCAGTGAGGAATATCACCGCCTCGATCGGGGCCAGCCGCTGCTGATCGCCCTGATTGGCGCCGGGGGGAAAACCAGTACCCTGCACTGGCTGGCGCAGGCCTTTTATCACCAGGGCAAACGCGTGCTGTTCACTACCACCACCAAGATGTACTTGCCCACCGCTGCCGACTACCACCACCTGTTGATAGGCCAACCGCCCAACGCCAGCAGCGCCCCGGCCATTACCGCCTGCTTCAGTCATTATCAGCCGCAGGATAACAAGGTTATCGGGTTAACCCCCGAGCAAATCGACGTAATCAGACAGCATGGTGCCTTCGATGTGATCCTGGCCGAGGCGGACGGCTCCCGAGGGTTACCCCTGAAAGCCCCGGCAAGGCATGAACCTTGCATCCCCTCCCGCAGTGATTGTGTTATCGCGCTAACCGGAGGCCAGGTGATCGATCGTCCCGCAGACCCACAGCAAATTCACCGTTGGGCGATTTTCTCCGCGCTGACGGGGGTCACGGCCGGTGAAATACTGGATCACCGGGTATTCGACACCCTGATCTCGCACCCTGAAGGGATGTTCAAAGGTACACCCTCTCAGGCGCGGCGGGTCTGGCTGATCAATCAGGTTTCTCATTGTGATAATCAACTGGCAGCCAGGTGGCAAACCCTGCTGCGGCCAGAGCTGACGCTCAGCGCCATCTGGTTTGGCGCAGTGCAGGAGACCCCGGCGATCCACCACCTGATACGGCGCTTAACACGATAATATTTCTGAGGTTATTGACGAGGTCATCATGAATATCTTCGCCGAAGCTGCACGTTTAGAAGAGCAAAACCAGCCCTTTGCGCTCGCCCAGATTATCGAAAGCCGTGGATCTACACCGCGCCATTCAGGGCAGATGCTGGTGATGGCCGACGGTGGCTGTATTGGCACCATCGGTGGCGGCATGATCGAACGCCTGGTGATTGAACAGGCAATTGCCGCCATTTCGGAGCGCAAGGCCAGGGTATTTCATGGCCGCATGGCACGCACCGGGCAGGACGCGGTAGGCTCGGACTGTGGGGGCGCGATGTCGGTGTATATCGACGTGCATGGTCTACGCCCGCGCCTGATATTGATCGGGGCCGGGCACGTCAACCGCGCCATCGCCAGCGCCGCCAAGCCGTTGGGCTTTGATATTCACGTTGCCGATATCTACCCGGCCAGCCTCGACCCGGCGCTATTTCCGGTGGACACCACTCTGGTTCATGGCGAGACCTTCCCAGAAGCCATCGACAAGATGAATATTGATCCGGCCAACTTTGTGATTATCGCCACCAACAATCAGGATTGCGAGGCACTCAACGTGCTGATCGAGCAGCCACTGCGCTATCTGGGATTGCGGGCCAGCCGCCGCAAGGTGCAGACCTTTACCCAACAATTGCGCCAGCGCGGCGTAGATGATGAGAAGCTTGCCAAACTCCATGCCCCGGTCGGCTACAACATCGGCGCAGAAACGCCGGAAGAAATCGCCATTAGCGTGCTGGCTGAACTGCTGCAAGTGCGCAACCAATCTGCTGGCGGGCTGATGAAAAATGACATCCGCTTAACGCGCGACAAACTGGTGGTGATCCGTGGCGCAGGCGATATCGCCACCGGCGTGGCGCTGCGGCTGTATCATGCCGGTTTTCAGGTCATCATGCTGGACATTGCCCAACCGACCGCCATTCGCCGGACGGTGGCATTTGCTCAGGCGATGTTTGACGGCAAAACCTGCGTAGAGGGCGTCACCGCCTGCCTGGCCAACGACGTCAACGAAGCTTTCAACATCATCAACCGTGGCGAGATCCCGCTGCTGGTTGACCCAGAGACCCGCAGCCTGGAGCAGCTCAAACCCCGTTTTCTGGTGGATGCCATCCTAGCCAAGCAAAACCTGGGAACCCACCGCAATATGGCCCCGATTACCGTGGCTCTTGGCCCTGGCTTCAACGCCGGACAGGATTGCGATGCGGTGATCGAAACCAATCGCGGCCACGCGCTGGGGCGGGTGATTTATCAAGGTTACACCCATCCCAATACCGGTATTCCCGGCAATATCGCTGGCCACACCACCCGCCGGGTGATCCGTGCACCCGCCGATGGCATTATGCAATGTCGCGTCGCTTTGGGGGATTTGGTGCAGGAGGGGGATGTGGTGGCCCACTGCGGCGAGGTGCCGGTGATTTCGCCGCTTTCCGGTATGGTGCGCGGTTTGCTGCATGATGGGCTGGAGGTCAAAACCGGCACTAAAATCGGTGATATCGATCCGCGCGGTACGCTGGCAGATTACACCACGGTGTCAGATAAGGCGCGGGCCGTCGCCGGGGCGGTGCTTGAAGCCATGATGAAACTTGGGCGCAGATAGAGACTGCTGACTCACAAGGGGCGCGAATGAGCGCAGCATCCAGCGCCCCTACAAGTGAGCCTGGTGTCTGTGATTAATGGCTAATCACCGTACCGGTTTTGCCTTCAATGCCCTGCTGAGCCTTGCTCAATACCGTGATCAACGCCTGACGCCCTGGCTTGGATTCGGCAAATGCCACCGCCGCTTCTACCTTCGGCAGCATTGAGCCTTTGGCAAAGTGCCCTTCTTCGATAAAGCGCTGGGCATCGGCAATGCTCAACTGCTCCAGCCATTGCTCATTCGGTTTGCCAAAGTTGATCGCTACCTTTTCCACTGCGGTGAGGATGATCAGCATATCGGCATCGATCATCTCTGCCAGTTTGGCACTGGCCCAGTCTTTGTCGATCACCGCGCTGGCTCCCCGCAGATGGTTACCTTCGCGGATCACCGGAATACCCCCGCCACCCACGGTGATCACCACCTGCCCGGCCTCCATCATGGCGCGTACCGTTTCTTTCTCGACGATGTCGATCGGCTTGGGCGAGGCAACGACCCGGCGGTAGCCACGGCCCGCATCTTCTACCATGTTGTAACCGTTCTTGGTCAGCTGGTTGGCTTCGGCCTTGGTAAAGAACGAACCAATCGGCTTGGTGGGATTGAGAAACGCCGGATCGCTGCCGTTAACGATCACCTGGGTGATCAAAGTAGCAACCGGTTTAACGATATTGCGATCGAGCAACTCTTCACGCAGGGCGTTTTGCAGATCGTAACCTATATACCCCTGGCTCAACGCGACGCATACTGACATCGGCAGCATCGGGGTATGGGCTTCACTTTTTGCCGCCGCCTCAAACGCCAGGTTGATCATGCCCACCTGCGGGCCATTGCCGTGGGTGACCACTACCTGGTGACCGTGCTCGATTAAATCGACAATCGCCCGCGCGGTGGTTTTGACCGCCTGCATCTGTTCCGCCAGGCCTTCACCCAATGCGTTACCGCCCAATGCCAGCACTATTTTCTTGTTCATGTTGATCCTTGTTGTTTAGTGAGGTGTTACCCCATTTTTGCCGCGATCTGGGCATTGAAAGGCCGACGACGCAAGAACTGCCCGTACCCTTGCCGCCCGGTAAATTCGCCATTACGCGCTACGACCTCGCCCCGGCACATCGTCAGCACCGGCACGCCCTGGCACTGAAAACCTTCATAAGGGGAATAATCCGCCTTGTCATGAAGCCGAGCATGGCTGATAGCCGTGGATTGGCGCGGATCAAAGATCACCACGTCGGCATCTGCACCGGGGTTTAGATTGCCTTTACGCGGCCACAGGCCGAACAACCGCGCCGGGTTGCTGCTGGTGAGCGCCACAAAGCGTGAAGGGGAAATCCGTCCGCTCATTACCCCGTGAGAGAACAGCAGCATCATGCGATTCTCGACCCCAGGCAGGCCGTTCGGGCAGCGGGTAAAGTCCCCTGCCGCCATTGCCTGCCTTTGGTGGTAAGGGAAAGTACAGTGATCGGTAGCGACGGTATCGATCGAACCGTCGGCAATGCCTACCCATAGGCGATCCAATTCCCGTTGGTCACGCAGCGGCGGGCTGAGGATGTATTTCGCCCCATCTTCACGCAGGTAACATTGTTCGTTGAGCAGCAGATACTGCGGGCAGGTTTCTACCCACACCGGTTGGCGCTGTTGGTGTGCCAGACGTAAATAATCCAGCCCCAGCCCATTGGATAAATGGACGATGTACAGCGGCGCGTTGTCTGCCAGATGGGCCAGATTGATCATCCGGCCAATTGCTTCAGCCTCACATTCCAACGGGCGGCTTAATGCGTGATGGATCGGCGCTGTTTTACCGGCGGCCACCAGCGCAGCTCGGCGCAGAGCAATCGCGGCATCGTTTTCTGGGTGGACGGTAGTCAATGCCCCAGCCTGCCGCAACTGCCCCAAGGCTCGCAGCACGTCGGTATCATTGATCTTGTAGAGGTAGGTCAGATACAGCTTAAAGCTGCTGATCCCTTCGTCATGCACCATGCTGGCCATCTCTTCGAGAATGCCGTCGTCAATATGTTGGATCACGCCGTGAAAGCCGTAATCGATCGCCGCATTGCCGGCCGCATACTGGTGGTAGACGTTGAGCTGATGATGGAGATTGCAGCCCGCCGGGCCAAATCCCATATGATCGATAATGGTGGTAGTGCCGCCACAGGCCGCCGCGCGGGTGCCGCTGAAAAAATCGTCGCAGCTGCGGGCGATGCCGACATCAATATTGAAATGGGTATGGACATCGATGCCGCCGGGCATGACATAACAGCCGGAAGCATCAATCACCTCACAATGGCTATCAACTTCGATCGCCGTGTCGCGCTGGCAGATCACCCCGTTTTCAATCAACAAATCCTGAGGATACTGCCCGTCGCTATCAACCAGAATGCCGTTCTTAATCAACTGCTTCATTGCTGGCACTCCATAAAAAAATCCGGCGGAGGGTGCCGGGTATTTAACCGTGTGATGCTCGCTGGATGAGGTGCTATTTGGGCTTCTCACCCTCTCCCGCTGGGAGAGGGTGAGAAGGTGCTTATTTCTCCAACTCGTCCAGGTAAGCCAAAGGCACGGCGGCATACATAGCCGCGCAGGTCACCAGATGGTCTTTCCAGGTTTTCTCGTTCGGCGCGTGGGCTTCAGGCTCCTTGCCCGGACCGAAACCGATCACCGGAATACCGTGACGCCCCATGATGGAAACCCCGTTGGTTGAGAAGGTCCACTTATCCACCACTGGCTGCTTCTTGAACAGGCCCTGATAGGCCTTGCTCAGGGTTTTCACCGTGATGTGATCTTCTTCGACCTTCCAGGTTGGGAAGTAGCATTCGGTTGGGTACACCAGACCGGTGTAGGACGGACGGCTATAGTCATACATCGACACAACTGCCTTGGCCGCCTGTACCGCTGGTAACGCACGGATCTCGTCCAACGCCCCTTCCCAGGTTTCGCCCCAGGTCAGGCGGCGGTCGATGGATACCGCACAGCTGTCTGCTACCGCACAGCGGCTAGGTGAGGTGAAGAAAATCTCTGAAACGGTGAGCGTGCCTTTACCCAGGAAATCGTCGTTGCCCAAGTTGCCGGACAGCTGTTGCAACTCGTTGAGGATTGGGCCCATTTTGAAAATGGCGTTGTCACCACGCTCCGGTGCCGAGCCGTGGCAGCTGATGCCTTGCACATCCACGCGGATTTCCATACGGCCACGCTGGCCGCGGTAGATCTGGCAGTCGGTCGGTTCGGTGCTGATCACAAACTCTGGGCGGATGTTGGATTGCTCAATAATGTACTGCCAGCACAGGCCATCGCAGTCTTCTTCCTGCACGGTGCCGGTCACCAGCAGCGTATACTGATCTTCCAGCCCCAGATCCTTGATGATTTTGCCCGCGTAGACCATGGAAGCCATGCCACCTTCCTGATCCGATGCGCCACGGCCACCGATGATCTCGTCGTTTTCCATGCCCTGATACGGGTCAAAGGTCCAGTTCTTGATGTTGCCGATGCCGACGGTATCAATATGCGCGTCCATCGCAATCAGGTGTGGGCCGTGGCCGATATAGCCCAGGATGTTGCCCATCGGGTCAATCTCGACCTTGTCGAACCCGACCTTCTCCATCTCTTTCTTGATACACAGCACCACCCGTTTTTCGTCACAGCTTTCACTCGGGATGGCGATCATGTCCCGCAGGAAGCGCGTCATCTCATCTTTGTATTGGTAGGCTTTCTCTAATACCAATTCGAAAGGAATTTGCTTTGCCATTGTGTTCTTTCTCCAATTTTTTATTACCCCTCTCTGCTGCGAGAGGTTGAGTAATCTGACGGCGGTGGTTAAACCGGAAGCTTCCCTTCCCACACCACTTCGCGATAGTGCTTCACGTCGGTATCGCCTTCGGAGCTGATTAACAGCACTACCGACTGGCTATCCAGACCGAGTTTTTGCATCAGCTGCGCACGTTGCGGGCTGTGATGTACCGCAGCCAGCACGCCCAACCCCACGGCACCGGACTCGCCGGAGATAATGCGCGGGTCGTTACCCAGCGGATTACCCAAGACTCGCATTCCTAACGCCGCCACGCTGTCCTGGCAGGAAATAAATTGCGTGGCGCAGTTACGCAGCAACGGCCAGCCCAAGGGGTTAGGTTCACCACAGGCCAGACCGGCCATGATGGTGGCCATATCGCCGCCCACGTTGACGATTTCCCCTTTTACCCCGGAGCGATAAACGCAGTCGGCCAGCTCGGGTTCGACAATCACCGAATGCAGCTTATCCGCGCCAAACACGTCTACCAGATAGCCCAGCACGCCCGCGGCCATCGCGCCGACACCGGCCTGTAACAGCACATGGGTTGGCCGCTCGATCTGCATCTGCCGCATCTGTTCGGCCGCTTCGTCTGCCAGCGTGGCGTAACCCTGCATGATCCAGGTTGGGATCTTGGTGTAGCCTTCCCAGGCGGTGTCCTGTACCACCTGCCAGCCGCGTTCCTGGGCCGTTTTCATGGTCAGGCGCACGGTATCGTCGTAGTTCATATCGGTGACGATGCACTCGGCACCCAGGTTGAGAATGTGATCCACCCTCTCCTGCGCCGAGCCTTTAGGCATATACACCACCGCATGCTGGCCTAGCTGTTGCGCCGCCCAGGCAACCCCCCTGCCATGGTTGCCGTCGGTGGTGGTGGCGAAGGTCATCTTCTCGGTCGCCGTGGCTTTAAACTTTTCGAAAGAAAACGCATTGATATCAATCTGGTACTTTTCACACAAAAGCTGGGCAATGGCGTACGCACCGCCGAGCATCTTGAAGGCGTTTAAACCAAAGCGTTTGGACTCGTCTTTGACCAGGATTTTCCGCACGCCAAACAGCTGCGCGAGATCGTCCAACGCGCATAACGGCGTTGGCTGATAACCCGCGATCTTCTTATGAAACTCGCGCGCTTTCTGCGCTTGCGCCTTAGAGAACAGAGAGGAGGTTTCGCCGTTAAAATAACGGTTATCCTCTATCGCCACTTTCAATGAAAAAACCGACATAACCGCTACCTCTTCTGGTCGCATTAACTTTCACCGTGCAGGGACACCGCCCGGTATCCCTGACCAGGTAAATTTATTTAATGCGTTTTTCTGCTTCTTTCAGTAATTGATCCAACACCAGACCCGGGTTGGAGAATTTGCGCGCCATGATCATCGCCGCGATGATATAAGGCTTCCAGCTGGCTTCCTTATAGGTGGCAATACGGTACTTCTCGAATACGCTGGCACAGACTTCCCCTTCACTGCAGGAGACGTCGGTGATGTCCGCTGGCAGACAGTGCATATAGAGCGCTTCGCCGCCTTTGGTCAGCTTCATCATCTCTTCGGTGCAGTGCCAGTTTTTGTAGTAGGCGTTTTGCGCCAGGCACTGTTGCTCCAGCGCCTTGAGGCCCGCGTGATCGTTGGCACGCAACAGATCGGTACGCTGCTCCATGACCTTGTATGGCGCCCAGGATTTCGGATAAACGATGTCCGCGCCCTGGAAGGCTTCGGCCATCGAGGTCACCTGTTGGAAGCTACCACCGGAAGCAGCAGCGTTGTTCTTCGCCACTTCGATCACGTCCGGGATCAAGTCGTAACCTTCCGGATGGGCCAGCGTCACCTTCATGCCAAAGCGGGTCATCAGCCCAATGATGCCCTGCGGCACCGACAGCGGTTTGCCATAGCTGGGTGAATAGGCCCAGGTCATGGCGATCTTCTTGCCTTTCAGGTTTTCCAGGCTGCCGAAGTGCTCCTGCAACCAGGCCAGATCCGCCATGGCCTGGGTTGGGTGATCGATATCGCACTGCAAGTTGACCAGTGCCGGGCGCTGTGGCAGCACGCCCTTCTCAAATCCTTCATCCAGCGCGGCCCCCACCTCACGCATGTAGGCGTTGCCTGCCCCCAGATACATGTCGTCACGGATACCGATGGCATCCGCGCAGAAGGAGATCATATTGGCCGTTTCACGCACCGTTTCCCCGTGGGCGATCTGCGATTTACCTTCATCCAGATCTTGCTGCGCCAACCCCAGCAGGTTGAGCGCCGAGGCATAAGAAAAACGGGTACGCGTGGAGTTATCACGGAAGATGGAGATGCCTAAGCCACTGTTGAAAATCTTGGTGGCAATGTTTTCTGAGCGCATGATTTTCAGCGATTCCGCCAGCTTGAGCACCAGTTCCAGCTCGTCACGGCTCTGTTCCCACGTCAGTAAAAAGTCCTTTTGATGTAAATTGGACTTTAACGCGCTTATTTCCTTAATTAACTGGTTAACTGTTCTCATCTTTGCCCCTAAATAGAGAGTGTGGTGGTGATCCGTTAAAACAAGTGCCTAACCTCGGAATAACCAATACGCTTTTTCAGCGTCTGGCTACAGGACAATCAATAAGCGTGCCAACAAGGGGAAAGTTAAGCTGCGTAACATAAAACTGCGGAGTATTATGATGGCGATCACATAAAACGGGACTTTCGGGGCGGTTAATGTGAAATTTACAGTCAGGGTGTTGCTGGCAAGGGATAATTCCCTGCAGCGTGAATCTGCCATTTATAATTATCAGCCTTTCTCGCAACCCAAAATGATAGCAATTAGCGCGCAGTATCATTTTGATAATAAAATGTGATGCTAACAGCAGAATCTCTATTCTCTATGGGATTAGCTTGATGACTATCAAATTATAGCTGGCCGTAGTGTATTATCGTTTCTTTTTCAATGACGATAACGGGAGACGCGTGATGATAGCACCGGCCACTGCCCAGTCGGCTCTTATGCAGATCCAACCGACAATTTTGCGCTTTACCAAGATGCTCTCCAGCGTGTTGCTGCTGGAGGTAGAGATTGTCGATGCCAACCTGGTACGCGTGGCAGGCACTGGCCCGTATGGCAAACAATTTGGCATCAAGCTCGGCAGCAACTCCTGGTTGTTGAAATATGTGCTTGATACTAAAAATGAAAAAATAGTCACCCACTCCCGTTACGACCCGGTATGCGAAGGCTGCACCAGCAAAGATGCGTGCCAGGAAAAGGCCTTCCTCGGCATTCCTATCCTGTTCCAGGATGCCTGCATCGGCGTGATCAGCCTGGTGGCCTTCACTCTGGAGCAGCAGCAAAGGTTACGGGATAACCTGCAAGAGTTCTCGGGCTACGTGCGCAATATTTCCAACGTTTTCGTTTCCAACTTATTGGAGACGCAAGGCGGCAGCAGTGGTTTAAATAAAGTGCTTTTCAGCCTGATTGAAAATATGGATCAGGGGGTGTTAATACTCAATGAAAAGAGCCAGGTGAAGTTCGCCAATATGATGGCCTTAAAACAGCTCAATATGCCGCAGGAAAATATTATCGGCAAAACCTTTACTATTCGCGCCCTCACCTTCCAGCAAAATTACACCAGCGGACATCTGCAACATATTCTCTCCTTCGACGATAACCAGGAGATTATGATTGGCCAGCTGCATCAGGTTCAGGATCATCAATTATTTTTAATGGCTTTCCATCAGTCACACTCCTCATTTGACGAAACGCTGAGCCTGCAAGACCCGCGTATTGAGCAACTGGCGGGGGAAAGCAAACCGATGCGTCTGCTGAAGAGCTTAATCACCCGTATTGCCCCCAGCCCCTCCAGCGTATTGGTGGTTGGCGAAAGCGGCACCGGCAAAGAAGTGGTGGCGCGGGCGATCCACCGGCTGAGTAACCGCAGCGATAAACCTTTTATCGCCATTAACTGCGCTGCCATTCCGGATCAGCTGTTGGAGAGTGAACTGTTTGGTTACCTGAAGGGCGCATTTACCGGCGCTTCGGCCAATGGCAAGGTGGGGCTGATCCAGGCGGCCAATCAGGGGACGTTATTCCTGGATGAGATCGGTGATATGCCGTTAATGTTACAGGCCAAGCTGCTGCGCACGGTGGAATCCCGTGAAGTGTTACCGATCGGCTCCAGCAAGCCGATCCCGGTCGATATCCGCATTATCTCCGCCACCAACCAGAATCTGGAACAGTACATTGCCGAAGGCAAGTTCCGTGAAGACCTTTATTACCGCCTGAACGTTATCCCCATCACCCTGCCACCGCTGCGTGAGCGCGAAGGCGATATCGAACTGCTGGTGCACTATTTCCTCAGTTTGCACACCAAGCGGATCGGCATTATCTACCCCGGCATCTCGGCAGAGGTACTCGAGCTGCTACGCCGACACCGCTGGCCAGGCAACGTGCGCGAACTGAGTAATTTGATGGAATATCTGGTTAACGTAGTGCCGAGCGGTGAGATCATTGATACCTATCTGCTGCCGCCCAATCTGACCCGTGGGCAACATCTGGAGGCTCGCGCCAGCGTATCTACCTATAAAGCCACAAAGAGTTGCGAAAACCACGATATGGCGGGCTTGGAGAGTATGGAGAAGCTGATGATTGAGGAGGCACTGAGCCAGCATGCGAACAAGAAGGTGGTGGCAGAGAAACTGGGGATTGGTATCGCGACGCTGTATCGCAAGATAAAGAAGTATGAGCTGTCTTCTCATTGAGGGGGGAGATTAATTGTGTGCCGGGCTGGCGCGTTTAGCTGGCTAGCCCTAGGACGTTCCAGTAGTCTGCTTGTGTTCTGCTATCAATATCTCTTTTTAAGGCGTATTAGCGCCCTTATCTCAATCTGCGAAATGCATCGCATTATTTTTGCTCCAAAAAACCTCAATTTACATATGAAAACAACTGGACCCAATAAAACTACATATTGTAGTATTTACATCACATCGTAGTAAAATGTTCGGTATGTTATGGTTGTCTTGTGACATTCAGGAACCAAGGTAACTATGGCGATCAGTAGCGAAGAACGTGATTTTTTCATTGCGTTGGGCAAACGCATTACCAGCCTGCGCAAAGAACGTACCATTACTCAGACCGAATTGGCTGAGCAGTTGGGCGTTTCTCAACAGACAGTGCAAGCATGGGAGGCTGGCCGCCGTCGTATCAAGGTGTCTTCACTCCCTGCCGTAGCAAACATTTTTTCGGTTTCACTAGAGGAATTGTTTGGAGCAACGACGGAGTCTTCCCTCCGCGAGAGTGCCCCGACCCCGAAGTGGCAGCAGCAGATAGAAGCGATTGCTAATTTGCCGCAGGAAAAACAGCAGATAATTTCAGAGATGTTAAGCGCCATGATTGCACAGGCGCGTAACTAACTGATAAGTAACGCGGCGATAACGGGTTGCAGCCCACTATCGCCGCTCACCACAAGCAACTAAGCAGGAGTTGATTATGGCTAAGAGCGATTCTAAGTCAGGCACCCCCGTAAATAAAGCACCCAAGACAACACGCCGCTACACCGTGGGCTATTCGCCCAACCGAGGTATCAAGAAGCCCGCGCCCCAGCTGCTTATCAAGGGCTATTGGCTGGAAGAACTGGGCTTCTTAACCGGCCAGCAGGTCACGGTAAATATTGAACAGGGAAGATTGATTATTCAAGCAGAGGGAAGCGTATGAACGGGACTCATATTATGCAGGCAACCACAGGTGGGTTTATTCCTGAGCTGATTATCGATGGCGAGGATATTATCAAGGCGGGATTTGTGGCGGGGACTGTATTTAAGATAGAACCGTACCAGGACGGGCTGGTAATAACGCTAGTTTCTAATGAGGGAGAGATTGAGCGGTTATTATTGGAGGAGAACGCTCATCCCCATATTGGTGCGGACTGGATACGGGATAATGGCGAGTTGTATCTGGCGGGAGACTGGCTGGCGGAGTGCGGCCTGACCGGGCAACCGCTGGCGATCAGCGTAATGCCTGGTCAGGTGGTGATTCGAGTACAACAAAGTAATATATTTGCATAACAACTAATTGAGGTAGCCAGAAATATTTTTCTGGCTTTCCCTACACTAAATATTATACAAAGCAATAATTACATCGATAAAATATCGTCAATACAATCAAGTATCTCAGGAGTGGACTCATCTACCTGCGAACTTTCCCTCCACTGCCTTATTTTATTTAAATTTATCTCAACCCCTATATTTGATTGATATATATACATATCGCACATTGTGCTGATTGCATCAAATTTTGCGTCATTGTCCTCACTTTGAATAAACACATCAAATAAAGCACCCCACAAATTTTCAATAATATCTCTATCAGCAACAATTTCTCTCTTATAAGAAGATGAAAATAAATCATCAATCTCACCAATTAGCTCGCTCATGTTCGAGCTATTATTATTCAAGGCACTATAAATTTCAGTTATCTTATTTTTTATAAAAATATTTTTACTATTCATTTATTTCACCCAAGGGAAAGTTGATGGTTGATTTATAGGTATATGGACATCATTTATGATAGTTTGACTATAGCTAGGGCTATTTTCTTTAAATATTCCTGGCGGATGATAATTACCATTAACGTCCATACTTTTCTTCCCATCCATTATTCTAACAACCCATCCTTTACTAGCATTTGAGCCAACTGGAGCGGTATTGTCTATGCCATGAATACGAACAGTAGTTTTGCTTCCTGTTGAGTTAACCCATTTGTACTCATAACCATAGTCACCAATATAGCCTTCAGGTGGCGTTAACTTACGAACTGTAGCAGTTTCAGGAATTGTAATAAGATCTGTACCATCTGATTTCTTAATCGTATTACCAGATAGCGAACAAGCTGACAATCCGAGAGGATCGATCCATGTAAGAGGATTCGGAACGTAACTGTATAAATTCAGCCCCCCCGCCAGCCCTATCGGGTCTGGACACAGGTAATCCCCCTCGCGCGAGTCATACTACCGGTTCAGGTGGTACACCTCCGCCAGAAATGCATCATACTCAAGGATCTTAATCACGCTACCGCCCTACCTTGATAGTTTTTATCTGTACAAAAGTATTTTATATCAAATAGTAAAGTAAACACTGACTGATTGAAGCGTGCTCCTCCAATAGGGCATAGACTAGATATGGGATAGCCCTATCTGACTGGGCAACTACTGATGATCAACGTGGTGTCCGGCAGGGTGGTGATTTGAATACGCTTAGAAAATTGCAAAATGTACAAGCTGCTTTTGTTATTTCCAACCTAGAAGCACGAATATTAATATCCCTATAAGATTCTTAACTAAAAACATTAATCAAAAATGGTCTGATACATACCAGACCATTCTGAAATTAATTTCAAAATTATATTTTATTATACTTTATACTATTTATAAACTCTTCAAGATTGCTAGTTAAATTCACTTCCTTATTGGATAATGCTGGAGCAATGTAATGAGAGAAAATCTTCATATAGAAAGATGCTTTTTTTATTGCATCGAACCTGTTGGTAACTATACTTTCATTGCGATACAAAACAGGCTGTCCTTTCCCACTTTTCTTAAAATAGAAGTCTACATCATAAAAGCATACAGGAATTTCATCTAAAGCGTCTTCATCAAAAATCCGACACCCTATTGATACAACCGCAATAATATTTTCGCTAGTTGATAATGGATACTCTGCTCGTGAAATAAACAAGTCTTCGCCAAAGAAATGATCTTTAACCAGAAACAACTCATCTGTGGACTCTATATTCTTAAAGTCTGACGGATCCACATCAAACATATTGTTTTTTTGCACAAACCAAGAAGATGGCACATAAAATCCAGCCAGTGGAGGATATTCATTGAATACATTTATTTTATTCATCACATCTCATACCTTACTCAAGTAATCGAAATATTTCTCAGAAGCAATTGGATGTCCATGGAATTCGTTTGTGCTCTTTGTAACCTCAACCCTCATATACTGTGTCGGCTTCCCATTGTTAGAGCCAATAGTTCTTCCAGTATCTTATATATAACAGTCAGACCCGCCACTCTGCGGAGCATAATTTCCATGTCGGAGAGCTTCTTTTTCTAGTTGATTTCTAAAACTAGTGGCCTCTTTTGAGTTCATACTACCTTGAACCTTTTCATTCCAGTATTGAGCAGGCCCTTTATTACTAGATAATTTAATTTCTTCAGCCTGTGTTTTGGCTTTCGTATGTTTATCATACTCAGCAGAACTTGAATGATGTCTTCTCTTCCTATCTGCTTTAGGGCATCACCAAGGCGGGATTTGTGGCGGGTGCGGTATTTAAGATAGAACCGTACCAGGACGGGCTGGTAATAACATTGATTTCTGATGAGGTTGAGATTGAGCGGTTATTATTGGATGTAGGCACTCATCCCCATATTGATGCGGACTGGGTACGGGATAACGGTGAGCTGTATCTGGCGGGAGACTGGTTGACACAGTATGGCCTACCGGGCCCCCCTTGGCGATGAGCGTGATGCTCGGCAAGGTGATGATTCAGGTTCAGCAGGGTGCTATGTTAGCATAGCAACCAATTAAAATAGCCGGAAAGATCCAAGGAGGATCTTTCCATATTTAATCATCTATTATTAAAGCACATTTATTCCATACAACACATTCGCTTTATTTTTCAGAGTATTTTAAATTGAAAAATATTTTCATTAAATTTTCCAAACGCATCTATTCTATTAAAAACAGATACGATTTGCTCGAACTCTTTAGCATACTTTTCCTTAAATACATCACTATTAGACCACGATATAATTAAAGGCCTATCCTCCGCATCAATAGGAACCATAAAGTCATATAGTGCATCAGGGTTATTTCCAAAATATGGTCCAAAATCAAATTCATTAGAAAAAAAACGATACACGTCCATTGGGGTTGTCTGCTTATTACCATCTAATATTATTTTTCTCATAATTAATTACCTCCCATTACATTTCCAACTACCCAATTGCTCTGCTGTATCATAATGATTTGATGTTAGATAAGTTAATCCATCACTAGAATATAATAACCTCGTCCCTGGTTGTTTTGCTCTAGACATGTGATTATTTAGGCCAATATCAGCTTCGAACCAAGTCCTTCCTGTCAATGCCAATCGAATAGTGACCCAGGCTGCCAAAGTAAATCTGACCCACCCCTGTTAGCGGTTAGCCAGAAATGTCGGCGGTTGCCGGCTTCTTCAACTGACCACTTTTTAACTTGTCCTTC